>CALWVB010000080.1 GCA_944384895.1 uncultured Clostridia bacterium
GGATACCTAAATTTGTTAGAAAAGGCGGTTGTAAAATAGCTGCAAAATTCCCATTTGGTATGAAGGGCCGCCGTCTTGCTATGGCAATAGGTTCACCGGTTGAAGATAGGTTTATAGGAAATATAAAGATGTTTTCAGTTGAGGAACGCAGAAGAATATTAAAAAATCCAACAAAACGGTTTACTATCAAGGATCTTACCGGACCATTTTATGATAAAGTAAAAAATGCTGATGATATTACAAAAATGCAGTATCTGGATATGCATATGTGGCTGGTTGGGGATATATTATTAAAAGGCGATAAAATGAGTATGGCAAATTCTTTGGAAGTGCGCGTACCGTTTATGGATAAAAAAGTATTTGAAGTAGCGTCTACCATCCCGGTAGAACACCGAGTAACAGCTACTACTACCAAAAAAGCTATGCGTTTAGCTGCATTAAGGCATATGCCGGAAAAATCTGCAAAACGTAAAAAATTAGGTTTCCCTGTTCCTATTAGAGTATGGTTAAGGGAAGATAGGTATTATAATAAAGTTAAAAAGGAATTTACAAGTGAAAATGCAGCAAAATTCTTTAATGTTGATGAAATTGTTAAAATATTAGATAAGCATAAATCCGGTAAAGTAGATTGCAGCAAACGTATATGGACAATATTTATTTTTCTTATTTGGTATAGAGTATATTTTAACGATTAGTTGACAAGCGGTATTATTGTTGATATAATATATAAGCTTTAGAAATGAATAATTTAAATCACTCAAAAAAATAATTATATTATAAAAATTAATTCAAATATAATAACAGATAATGTAAAAGTACAGTTATAGGGGGGCGCCTGCGCAGCGCATCTTTTAGATGCGCTTTGAGCAAAATAATTTTTTAATACGCAGGCGGAGTTATAAAGAGAAACAAGTATTACCTTAAATACACATCATCTTTATATAGCAAATTATTTTGCAAATAGCAACCATATTTCATATGGTTGCACGCAGGCGCCCCCTTTTTTAGGGCAACGTAACCTGGAATGTTATATTGTATATTTTTACTTTAATGGATTTGTATTTTGTGTGATTTAGGTAATATAGATTTAGAGAAATTATTTTAATAATTATATTTTAGGCAGGGATATTGCATACAAGCAGGTATGCGGTCAGGCGGGCCCTGTGCGGTAGAACGCTGTGAACCATGTCAGGCGGGGAACCGAGCAGCATTAAGCAGATGCTTCTGCGCGCCGCAGCAAGCCTGTTTGTCCGCATACCCGTTTGTATGACTATAATGTGTTTTATGCATTATGTGAATCCCTGTCTTTATTTTTTGGCAGTGTATAAATTTTTTATCAATTGCTAGGCAGGAATAAAACATTGTTAAAATATTTATATAAAACGGTATTTTTAGTTAAAAGAGTTAATTTGTATATTTAATAATTAATTGTAAACTTCAGTTTTTTAGTAGGTGCTTATAGAAATGTATCAGGTGTTATACAGAAAATGGCGCCCGCAAACCTTTTCTGATGTTGCAGGGCAGGAGCATATTACAACTACGCTCAGAAATGAACTTATTTCCGGGCGTATTTCTCATGCATATCTGTTTACCGGCTCTCGTGGTACAGGTAAAACTACCTGTGCAAAAATATTAGCTAAAGCTGTAAATTGTCTTAATCCTATAGACGGGAACCCGTGTAATGTATGCGATAATTGCCGTGGTATTGATAACGGTACTATTACAGATGTGTCGGAAATAGATGCAGCAAGTAATAACGGCGTTGATAATATTCGTGATCTGCGGGATGAAACTGCATTTTCTCCAGCCCAGGCTAAATACAGAGTATTTATTATCGACGAAGTGCATATGTTATCCCAGGGTGCGTTTAACGCGCTGCTTAAAACATTGGAAGAGCCGCCGGCACATGTTGTTTTTATACTTGCTACAACTGAAGTGCATAAAATTCCGGCAACTATTTTATCACGCTGCCAGCGTTTTGATTTCAGAAGAATCGCGCCTGAGGATATTGCAAAAAGGTTGGAATATGTAACGGATAGAGAAAATGCCACTATAACAAATGAAGCGGCTATGCTTATAGCCAGGATAGCTGACGGAGCTTTAAGGGATGCGTTATCTTTGCTTGACCAATGTATAATAAAATCAGGTGAAAGCCGGATTGTAGACGAACAGGTAGTAGGGGATACAGCTGGACTTGCTTCAAAAGAATGCATTTATTCTATGATAACAGCTATCCGGGAAAAAAATATTTCATTGATTTTATCTAATCTTGATGAAATACATAACGCATCAAAGGATATGTCACGATTTTGTGAAGAGCTTATCGATTATTTCAGAGCTATGATGATAATACGTACAGTGAAACAGCCGGAAGGATTATTAAAGCTGCCGGTTGACCAGATTGAGAAACTGAAAATATTATCGGACAGGTTTAATTTAAATGAAATCATGCATATTATGAAATGTTTGCAAAGAACATTGGATGATATGTCTTACAGTTCTAACAAAAGAGTTGATATGGAATTAAGCTTAATGAAAGCAGCTTCACCTGAACTTGATAGTTCGCCGGAAGCTTTATCCAGAAGGCTGTCCATATTGGAATCAGCTATTAAATCAGGTAATATAACAAATATCGCTAAAAATAGTGATATAATTAATAATACAAATTCAAATAAATTACCTTCAGATGAAAATAATGATACAAATACATCGGAAACAGATATAAATACCGTAATACCTCAGGAAGATGCTATATCACAGGAAAAAGTTAATTCAGAGCAGCAAGATGATAAAATCATCCCGTTAGATTGCTGGCCAGAGGTATTAAAAGAACTTATGACAACAGCTATGCCGCTTCATGGTGTATTAGGCGGGTCATGTGCTTATATCAGCGGAAACCGTGTGCTTATCGATGCGCCTAATGAACTATTTAGGCAGCTTATAGTAAGAGAAAGCCATAAAAATGCGCTCAAAAATGCAATATTCAATCAAACAGGCAAACGGTATGCAATAGGGCCGTATAAAAATAAAGTTAGGGACAATACAAATGAAGATGATAAATTATCACAATTAGCAGATTCTTTAATAAAAAATGGTATTGACGTTACATTTGATTAATATGTTATTATAAATTATATAATCAATATACAATTTGATTATGTTATAATTAAAAAACAATAAACAATAAAAATAATTAACGGAGGTTATATTGATATGAAGGCAAAATTACCACAGGGATTTGGCGGAGGCCCAACAAATATGCAGAGCATGGTAAAACAGGCACAGAAAATGCAAGATGAAATGGCAAGGGTTAGCGCTGAATTAGAACAAAAAGATTATTCAGCTACTGTAGGCGGAAATGCAGTTACAGCTACAGTAACAGGAAAATTAGAACTTAAATCGCTTGATATAAAACCTGAGGTAGTTGATCCGGAAGATATAGAAATGTTATCTGATCTAATTATAGCTGCTGTAAATGAAGCTCTTCGCAGCGCTGAAGAAGAAAAAAATACACGTCTTGAAGCTATTTCCGGCGGTATAAATATTCCAGGATTATTCTAAAAAATTGTAAAAAAATGTAATATAGTATAGATTTATTACTAATTGTATTTGATAAGCTTATATTTTATCGAGGAGAGTTAAATTTTGTATTATGGCATACAATGTAGCGCCGTTGTCACGGCTGATAGAACAATTTGAAAAACTGCCCGGCATCGGACGCAAAACAGCTCAAAGACTGGCATTTTATGTGCTTAATATGCCAAAAGAAGATGCTAAAGCATTTTCGGAAGCTATTATAGAAGCTCATCAGAAAATACATCATTGTTCAATATGCCAAAATTTGACTGATGAAGAGCTTTGTCCTGTATGCCGTAACCCTGCAAGGGATAGAAAAGTAATATGTGTTGTGGAAAATCCACGGGATGTAATTGCTATAGAAAAAACACGCGAATATAAGGGAACATATCATGTATTGCACGGAGCTATTTCTCCGCTTGATGGTATTGGCCCTGAACAATTAAAAATAAAAGAACTGTTGGAACGTATAAAAAAAGACGGAGCAGATGAAATTATCATGGCGACAAACGCTACTGTAGAAGGCGAAGCTACCGCTATGTATATTTCAAAGCTTATAAAACCGCTTAATATCTTAGTAACTCGTCTTGCATACGGCATACCGGTAGGCGGCGACCTTGAATATGCAGATGAAGTAACATTAAGGCGGGCGCTTGAAGGCAGGAGTTTATTATAATGTTAAATAAACAGGAATTTATAAAACTGATAAAGTTTGGAGTTACAGGTGTAGCTAATACGGCGGTTGATTATATTGTATCAGCAATATTTTTTAATTTAATAGGTTGTCCTCAGGTATTATCAACTGCATTAGGTTTTAGCTGTGGCGTTGTATGCAGTTATACAATAAACCGCAGTTGGACATTTAAAACTAAAAATGGATATTTTAGCCCGGAATTTATTAAGTTTATAGTCGTAAATATTATAGGATTACTTATAAATATTGGACTTATGGCTTTATTTACCAATATTGTTTTTGTAAATACTTCTCTATCAGAAAATGCAGTATTTTATATTAGCAAGATTATTATAACTGCTGTTGTTATGATATTAAATTTTGTAGGATCACGTTTTTGGGTATTTAAAAGCGCTGAAGATAAGTCAAATGAACACAATGAAAATAAATAAATTGCCAATAATATAGATTATAGGTTAATTTATAATAAAAAAGGGGGTGCTGATATGCATAGCCAGGCTATAAAAACTATATCAAAAAATAAAAAAGCATTTCATGATTATTTTGTTATTGAAAGTATAGAAGCGGGTATAGAATTATGCGGAACAGAAGTAAAATCTGTACGTGCAGCTACACTTAATTTAAAGGACGCATGGTGTGAAGTAAAAAACGGCGAAGTTTATGTAAAAGGTATGCATATCAGCCCATATGAACAGGGTAATATATTTAATAAAGATCCTGTTCGTCCAAGGCGGTTATTATTGCATAAACGGGAAATTGCACGCTTATTTGGGCATATCAAACAGGATGGATATACTCTCGTTCCATTATCTGTTTATTTAAAAGGCAGTCTTGTAAAGGTTCAAGTAGGTCTTTGCAAAGGTAAAAAATTATATGATAAACGTGATGATATGGCTAAAAAAGTAGCACAAAGAGATATTGAAAGAAGTATGAAAGATAGAAATAACTACTAATTTATATTAAAACCTATATTTTTATATGGGGGCGTAATGGTTTCGACGGGGATTGTGAATCTTAAGTAGCGAGCAGCGGTACGGAACCGCTATAAAATCCGTAATTTTATAAATTAAACAACAACAATAAAGTTGCTTTTGCTGCTTAATTTAAGCAGCCGTCCTTGCTAGAAATACTGCGGTCTGGTAAAGGGCGTCGATTAGCAGTGAACGTGTATAGGCAAGTCTCCCTGTAGCCTATCATGAATTAAGGGATACTGAGATATTAAGCCTGTTATTCGGCGTAACATCAAGGGAATGTTAAATGAATAACTGCGCTCGGAGAAGCTTTTGAGAATCGGTTTTCGGACAGGGGTTCAATTCCCCTCGCCTCCACTAATATTGAAAGAAGTCGATTGCTGTAAAAAACAATCGACTTCTTTTGCTTTATAATGTATAATGACAATGTAAATTGTGGACACTTAA
>CALWVB010000081.1 GCA_944384895.1 uncultured Clostridia bacterium
GAGCATAATCATAATAATTTATTTTTTCGCCATTTTCACCTTCAGTTACATATACGTCTAAATAATCAGTATATCCACTCTGTCCTTGTGTAACACAGTCTAATTGGCCTTCTATTGTAACTGTTAATGGTTCATTTATTTTCAATTGAATATTATCTGTAACAGTATTATCTCCTTGTGCTGAGGCAGTAAGAATAATATCAACTGTGCCTGCTTTAGAAGGTTTTCCGGATAATATTACTTTATTATCCTGTACCTTCGCACTAATACCAATATCGCTTGGATTAACTTCTACAGTTACATCAGCATTATCTTTATTTGTACCGCTTAATTCATAACTAATTTCTTGATTATATTCAATACCTTTAACAGCTTGAGCTATTGTTTCCTTATTTATTACAATACCTAAAGGAATATGTGTTTCTGAAGGCGTACCAAGGTTTTCCGGTTCTTTTGTACCATTTATATATTCAGCTGTGCCATTATTTTCTATTTTACCATTTTTAAATTGGCAATTATCAAATATCGCAGCGCCATTATTAACAATTGTATTATTAAAACTACAGTTAATAAATTCAACAGTTACTCCTTCAGGAATTGTAATACTTTTGTCTTGCATTCTAAATTCGATGTATTTTACTGTTGTATTGCTGCCTGATTCAAAAGAAAAAGTATCCCCAGATATATTATTTCCAAGTCTTCTCACTGTTTCATATTCTTCTGGTTCAAAAAAATCTGCAGTTTTCCATCCTGTCAAAAGATTTACTTGTTTTGGAAGTATAGTCTGTCCTACTCCTGCTAAATCATATCCAATTTTAATAACCGTCTTATCGCCAAGGTTATTATTTATTATATTATCCAAATCGGCATAATTATCGGTTATTACCAACTCATTATCTGCATTTTTAACCGCTGAATTATTTAAAGTTAATACATTATTATCCGTATCTTTTAATTCAGCAGTTGTTGCGCTTACATTGACCATCATAGAGCCAACAAGTAAAAGCGCCGCACACATTACGCTAATAAATTTTTTCAGTTTACTCATTATTTCTCCTCCTTATTGAGTTAGCTTTTGCTAACTAATTAGCGTAAATATGCTATCATAGTTTTCCATATTTGTCAATTACTTCTTAAAAAGGATTTAGTATAAATTTTCAGCTTTAAAAAATAGATAAATTATGCATTTTTTACCGCATAGTTATTTTGACATTTAATTATATTAAGTTTATGGTATACTAACAAATAGAAAAAATATAATAAAAGGATGATTAAAAGTGAATACCTGCCAATTAACAAAAGAATCAGCAATGCAGTTGTTATCTGCACAAAAGGATTTTTTTAAACAAGGCAATACCCTTTCTTTTAAATATAGAATGGAGAAATTACAGCAGCTTTATGATGCCATAATTAAATATAAAGATAAAATTGAATATGCATTAAAAACTGATTTAGGAAAATGCCAATTTGAAAGTTATATGAGTGAAATTGGTATAATTCTTTCCAGTATCACCCATGCAAAAAAACATCTCAAAGAATGGATGAAACCGGAAAAAGCAAATACGCCTATTTATATATTCCCTGCTAAAAGTTATATAGAATCTGTTCCATATGGCAGCGTTTTAATTATGGGACCATATAATTATCCTTTTCAATTATTAATAGAACCTTTAATTGGCGCGATAGCATCTGGAAATTGTATTATTTTAAGTCCATCTGAATTAACTCCTACAGTATCAAATGTCATAAAGGAACTTATAACTAATACATTTAATCCCAATTATATCTGTTGTGTCGATGGAGGTATTGAAAATAATACAATACTTCTTCACAGCCGTTTTGATTATATATTCTTTACCGGCAGCGTTAATGTAGGAAAAATCGTAATGAAAGCAGCTTCAGAAAACCTAATCCCGGTGACATTAGAATTAGGCGGTAAAAGTCCTGTAATTGTAGATCATACAACACGTCTGGAGACCGCATGCGAACGTATTTTATGGGGGAAATTAATGAATGCAGGACAAACCTGCGTTGCCCCTGATTATATATTAGTTGACCACAATATTTATGAGGCATTTATAAATCAATTAATTTTTACAATACAAAGCTTTTATGGAAAGGATATCAAACAAAGCCCTGATTTTGGAAGAATAGTAAATCAAAAGCATATGGAACGTTTAAAAAATATTCTAAAATCAGATAAAAATTTTATCAGGTTTGGCGGGCAATATGATGATAATGAAAAGTATATAGAACCTACAATAATATGTCCTGACAGCCTTGACGCCGCTTGTATGCAGGAAGAATTATTTGGTCCGATACTGCCTGTAATTGCATATAAAAATTTATCAGATGCTTTGGATATAATAAATAAACAAGAAACTCCTTTAGCTTTGTATATATTCAGTCAAGAAAATTCATTTATTGAAAAAATATTAAAAAGCACTTCATCCGGTGGAGTATGTATAAATGATACTATTAGCCATTTAATTAATCCAAATTTACCTTTTGGCGGCAAAGGCCATTCCGGTATGGGTTCATACCATGGCAAAAACAGTTTTCTTACATTTTCTCATAAAAGAAGTATTCTTAATAAATCAACACGTATTAATATCCGGTTAGCCTATCCTCCGTTTACTGAAAATAAACTAAAAAAGATTATTAAATATTTAAAATAAGATTTAATTAATATATCATAGTTTAAAAAAAGAGAACATATAAGCTATAAAGTTTATATGTTCTCGATAGTAATCTAAACAATTCAAAACTGTGGATATATCAAAAAGGAAAAATTATGTTTCATATGACCTTTCCATATATGGAAGTATGTGATTCAAAACAGTATAGCATGTGCTAAGAAAAAGTAAATCGTTTAAAAAAAGGTAAAAATAATAAAACTAAAATAAAAAAGCAACAGACAAGGTAAAGGTACCGTTTAAGTGGGGCGCCTGCGAAGCGCATCCTTTGGATGCGCTGGGACGCAAAATAATTTCTTTAATACTCAGACTGAGTTAATATGAGAAACTAGTATTATCTTAAATACTCATCATCTTTATTTAGCAAATTATTTTGCGTAAAGCAGCCATATTTCATATGGCTGCGCGCAGGCGCCCCACTTTCAGGGTACCGTAAGCCGGAATGTTTTCTTTAAAATATCCGTACATTTTTACTTTCTTTTTTATATATTGTATGATTTAGGATAATATAGAATTCTCTATATTATTATAAATTATATAAATTTATAAATTGCAAAAAAATAAATCTTTGTCCTGTAATTATAATATTAAATCAAAAATTTTTTCGCAGTATGTAGGTTTAAATAGTCAGAAAAGTATTACAGGGAGTTGTTGGCAGTATCGTCCTCCATGCCGAGGACGTAGATTGAAATTATAAGCGCGTAAATCTAATTCATACGCCACCCAGTCGTGCTCCATACACTACCACTGCAGTAAATTCAGATAATAAAAAAATATAAAGCTTTAATAAAAAAATACCCATAATTTTAAAACCGCTATTGACAAAGACTAATAAGTTAATCGAAGTGCTGTTATGTCATATATAACCGAAAATACGATGTGAACGTAACCTTTTAGAAAAAGGAGAGAAAGTACCATAAGAATATCGATGATATTTATAAAAAAATTTGCCGCAAGCAAAATAAAGCTTGCGGCAACACAATCGAGGTGACAGGATTCGAACCTGCGGCATCTTGGTCCCAAACCAAGCGCTCTACCAAACTGAGCCACACCTCGAAAAAAATATGTATAATTTTTTATTTGATAGTCTCCGAAAAAATACAGCTCGGAGACTATCGCAAATAAAGCTGCGGAACTAGGATTTGAACCCAGACAAACAGAGTCAGAGTCTGCCGTGCTACCATTACACAATTCCGCATTATACTGGACAGCTTTTATATTATAAGCAATATAGAATAAATTGTCAAGTATTATTCAGCAATTTTACAAAAAAATATTTTAATGCCGTATGCCGATTTAAACGGCATACGGCAAAAAATATATATTCAAAGTCAAATTAACTAAAATTAGAACTGGCTCTGATTTTTAATGCTGTTTTCATAAGATTCGATCATTTTTTTAACCATCTGGCCACCGATAGAACCAGCCTGACGGGAAGTAAGATCGCCATTGTAACCCTGTTTGAGGTTTACGCCAACTTCGTTAGCAGCTTCCATCTTAAATTTATTCATAGCTTCTCGTGCTTCTGGAACAACGATCTGATTGTTGCTTTTCATTTCTAATATACACTCCTTTTAAATTTTTACGAATTACTAATTTTATAAGTTTAAATATTTGGCGTTTGCAATAATAGTATTGATTAATAATACTTATTTATTATATGTAATTTAAGGATATGTTTCCAAAAAAAGCAATCAAATATAAAAAATTATAAAAATATCATAAAATAAAAAAATGTATATTAAAAAAATCAAATTAATTATTATTGATTATTATCAATATCAAAATCTTCTTCAAAATACTCCATCATTTGTCTTTTAGCGGGAGTACGTTTTACAGGATTATATTTAAAAGCTTTACATGCATAATTTACTGATACAACGCCATATTTAGAGCAAAGCAGCATATCATCTTCATCAGCAAGCTTTTTGCTTCTTGCACAGTATTTACAGCATGGAGCAATATTTTTATCAAATAAATCCGCCATTAATCGTCATCCCTTCTGTTTTTTAGTCATGTTTTGTTTTTTATATCTAAATAGTAACACATTTAATCACTATTTGCAAATTATTGTTGCGTACGGTTAACTTTTTTAAAAATTGTTTTATTGGGCAATGATATAAGAAAAACCATACAAAAAATTAATAATGCAATAGATGCTACTGGACTTACTGAAAATAATGCTGCATCCGTATTGCCAGTTGATGCTGATACTGCTATATCCAATGGTATAAATTTTAATAATAATATAAAAATGGCAGTAGATAATATTGCCTGTATTGCTCTGCACAGCATAAATCTACTTTTTTTAAGATCTATCCCTGAAGTACATGCATATATTTGAAAATGTACAGAAAATCCACCCCAACCTAATGCTAAACATATTAGAATTAACCCGCTTTTACCTGCTAATACGCATCCTTCTGTAACTTCTAATATTGCAGGCAATAATGCGTTTATAGATGCATAAGGCACACCTAATTTTAATAAAGACGGTGTTATAAAATCTACAATAGCCGGTATAATTCCACATGCGTTTAAAATATTTAAAATTGCAGAAAACAATACTATGTATGCACATGCTGATAAAATACCTTTTGATGAATCGGATACTGATAATACAAATGAATCGGCTATAGACGTCCTATTTATTTTTGATGAAGCTGTTATTTTCTCATCTGTTTCATGTATAAAAAACCGTGTGCATATCCCAATTATAAGTGATGCGGCAGCTTGCGCAGCATATAATATTATTCCCGCTTTCATACTGCCTATTAAAACAACGCCTACTGTACCTATTATAAAAGCCGGCCCAGCATTTACACAAAAACATAATAACCTATCAAACTGTGTTTTAGTAATATCTCCTTGTTTATATAAAGCCGCAGCCATTCTGGCTCCAACTGGAAATCCGCCTATTAATCCCATAATAATAACCGTTCCACAGCTTCCAGGTAAACCAAACAGAAACCTGCATACAGGTTCAATTATACGTCCTAAACGTGCTGATATCCCGGATTGTACTGCAAAAGCTGATACTGTCATAAATGGAAATAACGACGGAATAACAGCTGTTGTACATAATTGTAATCCTTCTTTTACACCTTCCGCAGACTCTGTTGGAAATTTTAATAATAATGCAGCTGTACATATTGTAACTATACTTATAATATACAATTTCGATTTTCTTTTTATCGCTGTATGATTTTTCATAAATCTCATCTCCAGGCATGAAATGCATTATGTCTTTAAAATATGTGCTTAATCGATAAAAAATAACATTAAACGGAACTTTGGTACCGTGTCATTAACGTGGGGCGCCCGCCTTGCGGCTTACCAGCCGCTTCTGCAAATGTTTCATATTAAAAAAGTACCTGTTCTGGTTTAATACAAATATTTAAAATGAAACATTTGCATTAAAGACGCATTTCATGCGTCTTGGCGGGCGCCCCACTTTGCCTTTTCTAGTATAATTACTTTTTACGTCTATTTTTAAATCGAATCTATAAAAGGTTCTAATATATAAATTTAACCGTTTATTCACTCGATAAATTTTTATTTATACTCAGTGATAATTACATATGAAATTGTATGTTTACTTTTATAGATAATAAATATGCCGCAGGGTATTTTTTCATCACCTGCGGCATAAATTTTAAGAGAAACTTTTATTGAAACGGAGGATATAATAAATGCGCAAAAAATTTAGACGCAGAAAACCTAATATAAAACCTCCCAAATATAAAAAAGAATTACATCGTACAATGCGCGAAAAATTTGCCTCCGTATTGGAACTGCCTCCTATTGTACCAGGCGTGCCTTCGCGTATAGAATTACATTCTAACAGAGAACTTATAATAGAAGGATGTAAAGAAATATTAGAATATGATGAAAATTTAATAAGAATAAACCTTGGTAAAATTATTATACAAATAATGGGTAATTATCTTGCTTTACGTGGTATTACTGATGATTCTGTAGTTATAGAAGGAATTATACAATCACTTGATTTTCAAGAGAATATTAAATAATTTTTTAAGATAAATTGATAATGAATGGAGTATTCATATGTTTATAGTACGTTTGATCAGATTTTTACATGGATATGTCTTATTTTCTGCATATGGAGCTTATCCGGAAAAATTTTTAAATATGCTTGTCCAAAAAGGTATAAAAATCTGGGATACATACTCAAAAAATAATATATTATTTGCCTGCGTACCATTTTTAAAATATAAAAAACTCCGTCCATTAGCAAAAAAATGCGGTTTACGGCTTCATGCTATAGAACGTCATGGATTACCTTTTATTTTATATAAATACCGTAAAAGAATTGGTATTATATTAGGACTTATTATATTTGGCGTTATTTTATGGATATGCTCATTATTTATATGGAATGTAGAAGTAATAGGTTGTGAAAACTTATCAGAAGACGTTGTATTAGCTACTATGAAGGATTTAGGATTATATCCTGGCGTAAAACGTTCTGAGGTTGATGATAAAATGATAGCAGAACAGGCAAGAATAAAGTTGCCGGAAGTTGCATGGATAGCGGTAAATATCCGCAGTGGTACAGCTGTTGTAGAACTATCTGAACGTGAATATCCACCGGTAGAATTGGAACAATATCCTTGTAATCTTATTGCAAAAACTGACGGGCGTATTATAAATATGGAAGTATATGCAGGCCAGGCTGCTGTTGCTGTAGGAGATGGTGTTACAAAAGGCGATCTCTTAGTTTCCGGCGTAGTATCCGATCAATATGGCAAAACTGTATTTAAACATGCTTCAGGCAGTATTATAGCTGAAACTGAACATAATATGTCGGTAACAGTACCATATGATTTAACAGAAATAGCGCCAACCGGCGAAATGAAGGAATATAATTATCTTACGTTTTTTGGTATAGATATTCCTTTATTTTTGGGAGGTATACCTGAAGGACAATATGACCAATATATAAATGAGGAAAAATTAAACCTATTTGGAACAGATTTGCCATTTGGTATAAAAACTAAACAATTATTTGTATTAGATGAAGTTAATACTGTATTATCAGAAGATCAGGCGCGCGAAAAAGCTTATGAAAAGTTAGCTAAGGAAGAAGAAATTATGTTTTCTAATATAGAAATATTAGATAAAAAAGTAGAGGAAATAGCACATGAAGGCTCATATGAATTAAAAGCGTATTATACATGTAAAGAAAATATAGAATTACAACAGGAATTCATAGTTAATTAATGACAATATTGATAAAATATGTTATAATAATACAAAATTTTTAAAATATTATGTAGCTGATTAACATTTTTTATTTGAGGAGATTGAGTTTATTAATAATGTTTGAACAAATCATTAATGTAGACCGTATGGAACAAACCGTAGGACTGTTTGGAAACTTTGATGAAAATATCCGCGTATTGGAAAATGAATTTTCTGTAACAGTAATAAACCGCGGAACTGATTTAAAAGTAACAGGCGAACCGGAAAACGTAGGCAAAGCTGTACGCGCTATAGGCGGACTGTTAGCTTTAATAAATAAAGGTGAACCAATAAACGACCAAAATATTCATTATATAATTTCTCTTGTAAATGAAGGCAGCGATGATAAAATCACAGCTTTAGCCGGCAGTGATTGTATTTGTATAACTTCAAAAGGTAAACCTGTACGCCCTAAAACATTAGGCCAAAAAAAATATGTTGAAGCTATTAAAAATAATACTGTAGTATTTGGGATAGGTCCGGCAGGAACTGGTAAAACCTATCTTGCAGTTGCTATGGCGGTAAATGCATTTCGTTCACGCGACGTCAGCCGTATAATTTTAACCCGTCCGGCAGTTGAAGCCGGTGAAAAATTAGGTTTTCTTCCAGGTGATCTTCAAAGTAAAGTTGATCCCTATTTGCGTCCGTTATATGACGGCCTATTTGATATGTTAGGTTCTGAATCATATCATAAATTTGTAGAACGCGGCAGTATTGAAGTCGCCCCTTTAGCTTATATGCGCGGCCGTACTTTGGACGATAGTTTTATTATATTGGATGAAGCACAGAATACTACTCCTGAACAAATGAAAATGTTCCTTACAAGATTAGGGTTTAATTCTAAAATTGTAGTTACAGGCGATATTACACAAATCGATTTACCGGACGGCAAGCGTTCCGGACTTATTGAAGCTACAAAAATATTAAAAAATATTGATGATATTTCTATATGCACTTTTAATGAAAAGGACGTTGTACGCCATAGATTAGTACAAGCTATTATAAAGGCATATGAAAAACACGAGGAAGGTAGACGTAGATAAAATGAATAAAAATAAAGTAATGATAACAAATAATCAAAAAGAAATAAAAATCCCTACCGGCTTAAGATTGCTTGTCCGCCGGTGTTGTAACGCCGTATTATTAATGGAAAAATTTGAGTTTCCTGCTGAAATAAGCGTAAGCTTTGTAAATAATGAGCAAATTCGTGAATTAAACCGTGAATACCGTAATAAAGATATGCCGACTGATGTATTATCTTTCCCGTTGGGAGACGACGGCGTTTATGATTTTAATCCGGAAAGCGGCGCGGCTATATTAGGCGATATCGTTATATCAGCTGAAATGGCTGTTGAACAGGCTGACCGGTATGGCCATGATTTACAGCGTGAGGTTGGTTATCTTACTGCTCATTCTATGCTGCATCTGTTAGGCTATGACCATGAAGCCGGCGGTATAGAAGCGGTTCGTATGCGTGAAAAAGAAGAAGCTGTTCTTGTGCAGCTTGGTTTGCCTCGTAATGCCAGCTATGTTTTTACAGATGATAATAAACTATAATTTATAAATAATTTTTCAGTTATACTTAAATTAATATATCCATATTCATATTATAATTTTTTACAAGTAATAAATATCATAATATAATCTAAAAGAATAGAGTATAAACTTTATGAAAAACCTACTGCATAGTTTTAAATATGCTTTTCATGGATTATGGGACAGCCTTAATGAACGCAATATGCGTATTCATATAGTCGCAATGGTAACGGTACTTCTTTTTTCCCTTTTATTTGATTTAACCAGCGGGGAATACGCAATTATAATATTAACCATTGCCTCTGTTATGGCTGCTGAATTATTTAATACCGCAATTGAAGCTATTACTGATTTAGCTTCCCCTAACCGCCATGTTTTAGCCCGTATTGCTAAGGATACAGCGGCAGCCGGCGTACTTATTTTGTCAATCGCTGCAATAGCAGTTGCTGTGTTTATATTTTGGGATAAAGACGTTTTTAACGTTTTATATAACTTTTTCAGCTTTAGCATATGGGTGCCGATAGCTGTTGTTGTTTATATCATTGTCAGCTGTATTTTTATTTTTTCAGCTAAAAAGAAAAGAAAATAGATTGAAAATTAATAAATTTCGTTTTTTATTTTACAAAAAGTATTATTTTCACTAAATATAACCATAAATTGATAAAAGGAGCACATAATTGACAAATAATTCAACAAATAATATTCAATCCAGTACTGCATTTATTGCAATTATAGGCAAGCCTAATGTTGGCAAATCTTCATTATTAAATCGTATACTCGGCCAAAAGATAGCCATTGTATCCTCCAAACCGCAGACCACCCGTACCAGGATTATGGGCGTATATACACATGATAATTTGCAGCTTGTATTTCTTGATACTCCGGGTATGCATAAACCGCGCACCCGTTTAGGCGATTATATGGTAAAAACGGTAAGTGATTCCATATCAGGAGTTGACGCCTGTATATTTGTAGCAGAACCTCAAGGCGAGCTTACAGAATCGGAACTATCGCTTATCAAGGATTTAAAAAAACAGGACATGCCTTGTATTTTAGCTATAAATAAAATTGATACATTATCAAATAAAGATATATTATTAAGCCGTATTGCATATTTAACATCGCTTTATAATTTTGATGCTGTTATACCAATAAGCGCGTTAAACGGCGATGGAGTAAATGAATTAATTGATGAATTAAAAAAATATGCACAGCCGTCTCCTCATTTTTTTGACGATGATGCTCTTACAGATATGCCTGAAAAAGCTATTGTATCAGAGATTATAAGAGAAAAATTCTTACAGCTTCTTGATAAAGAAATCCCTCATGGTATGGCTGTATCGGTAGAATCCATGAAAGAGCGGGAAAACAGCGATATAACTGATATTGATGTTATAATATATTGTGAAAAACAAAGCCATAAAGGTATTATAATAGGAAAAGGCGGAGCTATGCTTAAAAAAGCCGCTTCTTTATCTAGAAATGATATTGAAAATTTTTTACAATGCCGTGTAAATTTACAATGTTGGGTAAAGGTCAAAGAGGATTGGCGAAACAAACAAGGTTTACTTCGCAGCTTTGGTTATGATGCTGAATAAAAATTTTGGCAGTATTTTTTCACTGTAAAGGTAGTATATTATGAATAGGATTATAGCAATTTTGCTTGTACTGGCAATGTTAACCGGAATAATTGGTTTAACCGGATGTTCGTCAACAATACTCCAGACTGAAGATGGAGATATTCGTATGACATATGACGATGCTAAGGATTTTTATGACCGTGAAGGTGAAAATATCGAAAACGCCGCTTCATATATCTATTTAGATCCAGGCGGATTTATGCAAAAGAATGCGGATAAAGATGAATACCTTGTATTAAAACATATGGATGATGAACAGGATCTTCGTATGTCAATTAAAAATGCTGGATTTGACGGTGAAGTTATTGACTTATTCTTTAATCTTCTGTATGATAATCAGGTATTAAAAATTGTATGGAATAAAGATGATACTATCGATTTTTATATGAACGACAGTTATTCTGTTATAACCAACGCTTTTTCTATGCCAGAAAAAACCGGCCAGTTAATAGGTGCTAATGGATATGTTATAGATAAAAACTGGTTCTTTTTTGAAGCTGTAAATAAATTGGATTTAGGTTTAGAATAATAAATATAATTATAAAAATCGCGCTCAAATATATCCCGGTTAACAGTATTTATAATAATATAGCAAAATAGCTTTAACCCCGCCTTAATAAAGAATAAAATATTATTTTCGGAGGTACGGTTATGCTGTCTTTACGTGAAGCCATATTATGGGATAAATTTGAAAGGACCGGCACAGTTGCCGATTATTTGCGTTACCGTAGCAGCTTAAATGCTTCACAGGAGGAATATATTAATGCTGCTGACAACCGATGGACTGATAATAAAGGAACTAAAGAGCGGCGAGGATGACCGCCTGATTACTATATTAACCCGAGATAATGGGCTTCTAAGAGTATATGCAAAAAATGCGCGTAAAATGAAAAATCGCGGCAGCTCTGCTACTGGCCTATTATGTTATTCCCGGTTTGTTATTTTTTCTAACCGGGATAAATACATATTAAATGAAGCTGAACCTATAGAAATATTTTTTGATATCCGCTCTGATATTGAGAAACTAGCATTAGCGCAATATTTTTGTGAATTATCATTAACGCTTGTTCCTGAACATGATAAATCTGAAGATTTTCTTCGGCTTATGCTCAATTCACTTTATATGCTTATGCAAAATAAACGGGAGGCTTTGCAGCTTAAAGCTATAGCTGAACTCCGTATGCTTACTTTAGCTGGTTATATGCCTAATCTTGTTATGTGTGATAAATGCGGAGCATATGAATCGGATGATATGATGTTTTTGCCTGAGGAAGGTATTATTATATGTGCAAAATGTTTAAATAGTAATATTTCAGCTTATCCTGTTCCTCCCGGTGTGTTACAGGCTATGCGCCATATTGTATATTCTTCTCTTGATAAATTATTTTCTTTTACTTTATCTAAACAATCTCTTATTTTATTAAATCAGGCTAGTGAAGCTTTTTTGCTTAATAAAACTTCACGTACATATAAAACGCTTGATTTTTTCAATGCTATCATCTCTTAAACGCTTTTGGGGGAGTAATATATAAAAAAAGAATGGGTACTGTTGATTTATATGTCATCAGTACCCATCCTTTTTGTTATTTTTTAATGGTAACGGTATGGTATAACTTTTATTCACAATGAAAACTAGTTAAAAGACCATACAGTGATATAATTTCAATACACGCTGAGGATGTGAGTTTAAATTTTTAAACATGGATTACCTCCTGACTGCCGTTTGTCGTCCTCCATGCGGAGGACGTAGGCTGAAATTATGAGCGCGGCCTTTAATTCTCAAGTTGTCATCCTCCATACAGAGAACAGAATGCATATCTTCAAACGGTTGGCTAGACCTACGTGCTGTTGTCCTCCATGTGGAGGATGTGACGTGGATTGAAATCGGATTTGCGTAAGCACGCTGATTTAACGCCAAAGCCCGTCCTCCATGATGAGGACGTGGGTTGAAATCAGCAGGTAGTTGGTGAAAATCCCTCTTTGTTGAAGGAAGCCGCTCGCCATTTGGAGTATGTGGATTGAAATGCAACAGTTCATTTAGATAAAGCACAACCATATTACCTCCTTCCATATCGAGGATGTGATGTGGATTGAAATCGGATTTGCGTAAGCACGCTGATTTAACGCCAAAGTCGCCCTCCATGCGGAGGGTGTGGATTGAAATATCTCAGCACTGTCCTAAAAGTGATCACCACACTCGTCGTCCTCCACGCGGGGGATGTAAGTTTAAATTACAACGACGTATCCTGTATTTCCTAAAGATGAAGATGTCATCCTTCATGCAGAGAACGTAGGCTGAAATCAGCAGGTAGCCAGTGAGAATCCCTCTTTGTTGAAGGATGTGGATTGAAACAATGGGCATGAGCCTTCGGATTCTTCCGTGATGCACGTCGCCCTCCATACAGAGAAAGTGGATTAAAATGATTATGTAGCAATCTATTCCTATTTTTATCCGGTCGTTCTTCATGCCCCTTACATGGAAACTATTCTGGATGCTAAACTTTATAGTAAGACTATCCTGGATGCTAAATTATAGTAAAGAAAAGGACGTTCAAGCCGTAAAAGCCCAAACGCCCTTATTTTTTATAGTTTTATGATTTCATTTCTTTTATTCTAAGCAGATAACGATTAAATAGTTGCTATATCAATAATAGATAAATCATGCCTATCGGAATGTTCAAGAGCTGTAAGCAATGCATTAGCAGTATCAAGGCTTGTGATACAAGGAGTACCGGTTTCAACCGCATTACGCCTTATAATAAATCCATCCCTGTTATGGCTGCCTGAATGGGTCGGAGTATTTACAACTAAATCACATTCACCTGATAAAATAAAATCAAGAATAGTAGGAGACTGTTCTTCAATCTTATTAATTTTTAACGCCGGTATACCTTTTTTAGTAAGATACTCATAAGTACCCTGGGTTGAATTTATTTCATAACCAAGCTTTATAAAACGTTCAGCTATTGATACAGTTTCCTGTTTATCATTATCATTAACAGTCATAACGATGCGTTTTGATCTTGGGAGATAATATCCAGCGCCTATAAAAGCTTTTAATAACGCTTCAGGGAATGTATTAGCAATACCTAAAACTTCGCCTGTAGATTTCATTTCCGGTCCAAGAGACGGTTCAGCGCCATATAATTTTTCAAATGAGAATACCGGCATTTTTACCGCAACATGATGTTTAGGTTTTACAAGACCATATTCATATCCAAGTTCCGGTATTTTTTTACCAAATATAACAGCTGTCGCCAAATGTACAATAGGCACACCTGTTATTTTACTGATATACGGTACTGTTCTTGAAGAACGCGGATTTACTTCTATAACATAAATAGCGTCATCAAATAAAATAAACTGAATATTAACTAAACCTTTAACATGTAATGCTTTTGACAGCCTGCGTGTATATTCAACAATAGTCTCGCAATGTTTTGGTTCAATACTCTGTGTTGGATATACAGAAACAGAGTCGCCTGAATGAATACCAGCGCGTTCAATATGTTCCATAATACCAGGAATTAATATATCATCGCCATCGCATACAGCGTCAACTTCTATTTCTTTACCCATAAGATATTTATCAACTAATATAGGATGTTCCTGAACAGTCCTATTGATAATTTGCATATATTCAGTAATATCCTTATCAGAGAATGCTATCTGCATACCCTGTCCGCCCAATACATATGACGGACGTACTAATACCGGATATCCTAAGCTATGTGCAGCATCTAAAGCTTCCTGGGTTGTAAATACAGTTAATCCCTTTGGACGTGGTATACCGCATTTTTCTAATATTTCATCAAAACGTTCCCTATCTTCAGCAGCGTCAACATCATCAGCTGACGTGCCTAATACCGGGATACCCATTCTTCCTAAGTGCTGAGATAGTTTAATAGCCGTTTGTCCGCCAAACTGTACGACAGCTCCCATAGGTTTTTCCAAATCAATAATCGATTGGACATCTTCCGGGGTAAGCGGTTCAAAATAAAGCCTGTCAGCTATATCAAAGTCGGTTGATACTGTTTCCGGATTATTATTAACTATAATAGTTTCATATCCCATCTTTTTAAGCGCCCATACAGAATGAACTGAACAATAGTCAAATTCAATACCTTGTCCTATTCTGATAGGGCCGGAACCAAATACTATTACCTTTTTCTTATCATGAGTTGGAATAGATTCATTTTCTGCATCATAAGTTGAGTAATAATAAGGCGTTGCAGCTTCAAATTCCGCCGCGCAGGTATCAACCATTTTATATCCCGGTAAAATACCTCTTTCAAGCCGGATTTTACGTACCTCTTCTTCAGATAAACCTGTAAGCTCACCTATTACTTTATCCGGGAATCCTAAATATTTTGCTTTAAGTAATGATGGAAGCTGAGTTCCTTCAGATTTAAGAGCATCTTCCATTTCTACAATTGATAAAATCTTATCAAGGAACCATTTATCAATTTTAGTAATTTCATTTATATGGTCAACTGTTATCCCACGGCGGAATGCTCCAGCAATAACAAATATACGCCTGTCATCAACATTATGAAGCCTTTCTTCTATTTGTTCATCAGTAAAGCTGTCATAGCCTACCATAAGAGAATTAACATTTTGCTCCAAGCTGCGTATAGCTTTCATAAGAGCGCCTTCAAAACTTGGCGCAATAGCCATAACTTCGCCGGTAGCCTTCATTTGAGTACCCAATGTCCTTTTAGCAGTAACAAATTTATCAAATGGAAGACGCGGGAATTTTACTACGCAATAATCTATAGCAGGTTCAAAACATGCATAAGTTCTGCCTGTAACAGCGTTTAATATTTCATCGAGCGTAAAGCCTAACGCAACTTTAGCCGCAACCTTAGCAATAGGATAACCGGTTGCTTTGGAAGCAAGCGCCGAAGAACGGCTTACACGAGGATTAACTTCAATAACGCAATATTGGAATGAATCCGGATGAAGCGCAAATTGAACGTTACATCCGCCTTCTATGCCTAAAGCTGTGATAATATTAAGCGCAGATGAACGCAACATTTGATATTCTTTATCAGCTAATGTTTGAGATGGGGCGACAACTATAGAGTCGCCTGTATGAATACCAACAGGGTCGATATTTTCCATAGAACATATGGTAATAACATTTCCCTTGCTATCCCTCATAACTTCATATTCAATTTCTTTCCAACCGCCGATATACTGTTCAATAAGTACTTCAGTAACGCGGGAAAGACGCAGGCCGTTTGTTGCAATAGCTTCAAGTTCCTGCCTGTCATGCGCAATACCGCCGCCGGAACCGCCTAATGTATATGCAGGACGGACAACAACAGGATATCCTATCTTTTCAGCAAAATCTACTGCATCCTTAACAGTATGCACTACTAAACTTTCAGCGCATGGTTCGCCTATCCTTGCCATTGTATCTTTAAAGTCCTGCCTATCCTCAGCCATCTTGATAGCTGAAGCAACAGTACCTATCATTTTTACATTCTGTTCATCCAAAAAGCCTTCTTCATATAATTCCATTGCAAGATTAAGGCCGTTTTGTCCGCCTAATGTTGGAAGTATTGAGTCAGGTTTTTCTTTTAATATAACTTTTTTTAATGTTTGTGCATTTAATGGTTCAATATATACTTTATCAGCTATATCTTTATCAGTCATAATAGTAGCTGGATTGGAATTTACCAATACAACTTCTACTCCTTCTTCATGAAGCGCACGGCATGCCTGCGTACCGGCATAGTCAAATTCAGCAGCTTGTCCGATTACTATAGGGCCGGATCCGACAACTACTACCTTTTTTATATCTGGATTTTTAGGCATAATCTATCTTACCTCCCAAACTGGCCATTTTCAGCCATATGGTTTTTTCTTCATATCTTTAACTCTTTAAAATTAATCGGTTTATTTCATCATTTCTTTAAATTTATCAAATAAAAATCCTGTATCAAGCGGTCCGCCGCATGCTTCCGGATGGAATTGTGTAGTAAATACCTTTTTACCAGGCATAATAAGCCCTTCAACTGTGTGATCGTTTACATTTTCAAAAGATATTTCCATACCAGCCTTTAATGCTGATTCCCTATTTACTACATAACCATGGTTTTGTGATGTTATATAACATCTTCCGGTTGATAAATCGCGTACCGGATGATTAGCTCCCCTATGACCGTATTTTAATTTTTCAGTATTAGCGTCCATAGCTAAAGCTGTAAGCTGATGGCCTAAACATATAGCAAATGTTGGTATACCATAATTAATAAGTTTTCTTATTTGTTCAATTTCAAATGTACATTGTTTAGGATCGCCAGGACCGTTAGACAACATAAGCCCATCAAGTTTATCATTTATAATTTCTTCAGCTGTTGTTAAAGCTGGATATACCGTTACTTCAAATCCACGCGCTCTTAAACGTTCAATTATGGATTTTTTAATACCATAATCAATTACTGCTATTCTCGGGCCGTTTGCATCAAAATGATGTTTTTCTTTACAGGTAACGCTTTCAACCAATTTACTATGTTTATATGCCCTGATTTTTTCGAGCGCTGCATCGACATCTTCAATCGGCTCGGTTGTTATCATACCGTTCATTGTACCGTTATTGCGCAATATTTTTGTAAGCGCTCTGGTATCAATACCCTGAATACCTGGTATTTCATTTTTAAGCAGGTAATCATTTAGATTACCCTGTGTACGGAAATTGGAATCATATCTTGAGAGTTCCCGCAAAATAAAAGCCGAAACATGGGGTTGTAATGATTCTCCATCGTCAATACAATAACCATAATTGCCAACGAGCGGATAAGTCATCACAACGCCCTGTCCGGCGTATGATGGATCGGTTAATAATTCAATATAACCTGTCATTGATGTTGTAAATACTATTTCGCATATTGTTGTCCTAGGCGCGCCAAAGCTTTGCCCGGTAAACAAATGCCCGTCTTCCAGCAGAAGAAAAGCCTTCAATGTATGTCACCCGACCTTTCATAATTCATGCATAAATATACATTAACTTGCATATCTCTTTTTCAATATATTATATCAGATATATTTTTTTATTTCAAGCAAATTTTATTTTTTTACAAAATATTATATATTATCTCCTTATTATACAATTATTACCCTTATTTTTTTCCTATATATTTGTTATTTAGTATGAAATATTATATTATCAGCGCAATAATATTCACTTTATACACCCTAATGGTAAATAATATATAAATTATATTTCAAATAAACTATCAAACTGAAATTTTATTTGATTAATTATAAAAATATTAGTATTAAAAATTCATCTTAACCGCGTCATACCTGTGTCAATCATTACTTTATTATTATAGATTGATTTTTTTATGTCTATATAAAAAT
>CALWVB010000082.1 GCA_944384895.1 uncultured Clostridia bacterium
TCATTGAGCGCCCGTTCACCTGCATGTCCATATGGGGTATGGCCTAAATCATGCCCTAAGGCAATAGCTTCAGTAAGATCCTCATTAAGCCGCAATGCACGCGCTATTGTACGCGCTATCTGTGCAACTTCAAGCGTATGAGTAAGCCTTGTACGGTAATGATCGCCCTGAGGAGCTAAAAATACCTGAGTCTTATGTTTTAACCGTCTAAATGTCTTGCAGTGCAGTATTCTATCCCTATCGCGCTGGTATGGCGTTCTGATATCGCATTCTTTTACAACTTTTTCCCGTCCTCGCATATTTTCCGATAATGCCGCGTATGGAGACAATAATTGCTTTTCCTGCATTTGAATACGTTCTCTTATCGTCATATTAATATAAACACCTCCAGCAAATAAAAGGCTAGAAAATAACCATATTATTTTTATTTTTCTACTATATTTATATGATAATTATTATAAAATCCCTGCAAAAAAACACCTTAATTCACTGAAAACCGGTATTTTCTCGATATTCAATGAATTAAGGTTTAAAACAAGACATATTTATATATATTTTGACATATTATAATAGGTTAATTTTTATTATTTTGAAATTATTACGCTATTATATTTGATAATGGCATCAGACATATTCCTGCAAATGTTGAAACCAGTGCTAACGGCGTATGTCCATATTGCCTCGAAGACGGTATAAGTTCTTCTATTGCTATATAAAGCATAATACCTGCGACTATAGCAAAAATAGCGCCCATTAAAAAATCATTTATAAACGGTCTTAATACTAAAAAGGCTAATACAGCACCTAATGGTTCAGCTATACCTGATAAAAACGTATATTTATATGCTTTTGCTTTGCTGCCTGTAGCATAATAAATTGGCATTGCAACCGATATGCCCTCTGGGATATTATGCATAGCTATAGCTAAAGTAATAGATATACCTAATGCAGTATTTTCATAACCTGCCATAAATGTAGCTATGCCTTCTGGAAAATTATGCAATCCAATTGCCAGCATTGATATAAATCCTGCTCTATATAAATTGTTATGCTGTCTGCCTTCCCCGCCATGGTCTTCATGAGGGACAAACCTGTCTATTCCAGCAGCTATTAATACTCCTAATATTAAAAATAATACAGATAAAGCAATACCTAATTTATCGCCAGCTGCATTTGATAATGCCTGATCGGAATTTGCTATCATTTCTGTAAAAGATACGCTTATCATAACTCCAGCAGAAAAACCTAATGAAGCTGTAACTAATTTTTCACTTTTCGTTTTTGCAAATATTATTATAAGCGCTCCAAGTAGTGTTGATAATCCTGCTAATAAAGACATAAGCAGCGCTCTTAACGCTTCCGGAGAAAATAGTTCCATATTTTCACCTCTGGTATAATATTATATTTTATTATATCATATATTTTTATTTTTATATTAATATCTTCATATTCTTTCCAAAATTATTTTTAATAGTTATAGAATATTACTAATGTTAACAAAAAAACTCACTTAATATATTTAATCTTATTTTAAATGTAAACTCAATTTGAATAAATTAGCTTTATATAAATCATATGAACCCATGTTCACGATCTATGCCATAGGGGGCGCCTGCGTAGCGCATCAAAGATGCGCTGGCTGCAAAATAATTTAAACCTATCCATACCTGAACACAAAAACAAAACCTGGTATTTTTCTTAATAAACAGCAGCTTTATTAACAAATTATTTTGCATATTGCAACCATATATATGGTTGCTCGCAGGCGCCCCCCCTTCAAGGTAACGACACCGGAAATGTTTTCTATATAATATAAATTTTATCTATCCCTGCTTTGATTTTTTAATATAGTATAATCTATGATAATATAACTACAATTGAATTTAATACTAAAAAAATACCGGAGTATCTATTTTTTATATTGAATAGAATCTCCGGCTTTTATTCTTATAATATTTTTATAAGATAACGGTTATAAAATTAAATTATTCATACTTTTCAGGCTTATTGCAAGGGTTGATGTATTATGCAGTAAAGCTGAAGTCGTAGGCTGAATAATCCCACCAATGCCTAATAAAATCAAACCGCCGTTAATTCCAAGAATAGCTTTATAATTCTTATCAATACGCCGCATTACAGCTTTACCTAAAAGCCGCAATGTGACAAGTTCTTTGAGATTATCAGCAGGTATTGTGATATCGGATATTTCTCTGGCAATTGCAGCCCCATCACTTATTGCAATACCCACATCAGCAGCTGATAATGCAGGAGAATCATTTATCCCATCGCCTACCATAATTACTGTATTACCGGATAATTTTTCTTTTTGTATAAAATCAGCTTTATCCTGAGGCAATACTTCTGAATAATATTCATCCACACCTATTTTTGATGCAATAGCTGCAGCTGTATGTTCATTATCTCCTGTCATCATGACTATTTTATTAAACCCTTCCTGTTTAAGCTGTTTTATTATTTCTTTTGCTTCTTCTCTTACAGGATCTTCTATACATATAACCGCAGCTAATTCATTTTCAATCGCTAAATATAAATGTGAATATTCAGTAGGTAATTGATCGAAACGTCCTTTATATTCTTTTCGCACAGTACATTTTTCATCTTCAAAAACAAAATGATAGCTTCCTATTACTACCCTCTTATCACCGATATAAGAAGCAATGCCATGCGCTACAATATAATCAACTTTTGAATGCATTTCTTCATGTTCAAGATTTTGTTCTTTCGCTGCTCTTACTACTGCTTTTGCCATAGAATGTGGAAAATGTTCTTCTAAACATGCCGCTACCCTTAACATTTCAGATGAACTGCTATCTCCAAACGGTATTACTGTTTTAACAGTAGGCCTAGCCTTTGTAAGCGTACCTGTTTTATCAAATACAATTGTATTAGCAGCTGCAACTGCTTCTAGATATTTTCCGCCTTTTACTGTTATAGAATGGTCATTAGCCTGTCTGATAGCTGAAAGAATAGTAATAGGCATTGCTAATTTTAAAGCGCATGAAAAATCAACCATTAAAATTGATAATACTTTTGTAATATTGCGGGTAAATAACCATGCAAGTATAGTTCCTAAAAATGTATATGGAACTAATTTATCGGCTAAATGTTCAGCTTTGCTCTCTACAGCGGATTTTAGTTTTTCCGATTGTTCTATCATGGTTATAATCTTTTCATATCTAGTACTGCCTGATACTTCTTTGACTTTTATCGTCAGTTCTCCTTCTTCTATAACCGTACCTGCATAAACATATCCATCTGCTTCTTTTTTTACGGGGAGGCTTTCACCTGTTAAAGACGCCTGGTTAACCATAGCTTCGCCTTCAATTACAATACCGTCAAAAGGTATAATGCTTCCCATATGTATTACAACTTCATCATAAGGTTTAATTTTAGAAACATCTGTCAAAATTTCCCGGCCATTTATCTTTCGCCATACTTTGCCTGTATTAAGAGACATACTTCTTGCTAAATCACCTACGGATTTTTTATGCGTCCATTCTTCCAGGATTTCTCCTATTCCCAATAAGAACATAACAGAACCTGCTGTATTAAAATCCCGGCGGATTAGGGATACGCCTATAGCTGTTGCATCTAATACAGGAACCTCTAATTTTCCTTTCTTAAGGCATGTTAAGCCGTGTCTAATATATTTTAATGATTTTAAAGCAATACCTGCTGCTCTAACTGGATATGGCAGCAACCATTTTGCACACATGCGCATAATAACTTTTCCAATCACTTTTTCTTTATATTTTGCATTTAATTCACGTCCTGAATTTTTTAAAACATCATCAGGAACATCAACTTTATTATATTCAAATTGTCTTATAGCTAATATAAGCTTTTCCCTATTCCCTGAATATTCAATCACTGCATCTGCCGTTTGTTCATATACTTTTGCTTTTTTTACATAATCAAGCTGTTCTAAATAATAAAGCAAAGTATCCGCCTGACAAAAAGACATCTTAATTTGGTTAAGATGAATTCTTATACGCCCCTGTATTTCATGTTTTATAATAAATTTCACATTTATTCCCCCATATTGGCCTTTTATATTAAGCCAAATAAACTGCTACCAGGAAAATAACGGGGCTGTATTGATTCAGCCCCGTTATTTTATTTTTATTCTTCCGGTTTAGATTGTTCCTCAACCGTTTCAACCTTAGTTTCATTTTCAATGGCAGTCTTTGCATCTTCTTCATTTCTTTTTTCATTGATTTGTTTAGCCTCAGCAACAATATCCTCAGCATTCTCCTGTACAGTTGTCGCCATCTTCATCACGCTATCCTTTGCGCGCAATGCAGCTGCCGTACAATGTACATATGCTTTTTTAGCATCCCTGCTGGATAAAATTTTAATACCTGCTGTACCAAATAAAACCCCGCCCAAAAATAATCCTATAGCTTTTATATGAGAAGCTTTTATAATCATAATTTAATTTCCTCCTTATTATTTATGTTTGTAGCCTGTATATAAAAGCATTACAAAGCACGCAATCGCTGCCCATGCCCAAAACCGATGCTGCTTCATTTATTCATCCTCCTTTACATTTTATCCACATTAATTTTATTTTTTATTTTATTGCGACTTAACATCTACAGGCTCCAAACTTATGGTTTCATAACCGGCACGCTGAACAATTTGTCTTAATTCATTATCTAATACTGGTTTTTTCATATGTACCATTGCATATTTATTTTTAAGACTAACCTTTGCATAGTAGTCATATTTTTCATTAAAGGCATTTTCTATACGTGTCGCACAGTTTCTACAGCTCATTCCTTCAATACCAATTTTACACGCATATGGATAGTGCGATATATCTTTATCTGAAGGATGTATTTTTTCCACTTCATCTCCGCCGGCCCCACAGCAGCCGCTTTTTAATTTCTTAACATAGCTTCTAACAGCTATAACTGCTATAATTAATAATACCGCGCAAATTATTATTGTAGGCAATATACCATCCATATTTTAAGCCTCCATTCATGCAGTTAGCTTTACCTAACCTCAATATAATATATGATATCACCATTAGATTTTTTTGTCAACGAAACAGTAAAATTTTGATCGAAAAATCTCTTGTCTTATAACAATATATTATTTTAACATGAACTTTAATTTATATGTCTTAATTAAAAATAAGCGTTCAGCAATATATACTGAACGCTTATTTTCCCAATTCCCATGTCTTTTTCGGAGAAAGGAGATTTATCATTAATTATACAAAGATTATAACGTAATAATTGATATTAAAAACCTAATCTAAAAAAAATGGAAATCTGAAAGATAACGTTAATCCAGAGGGGGCGCCTGCGCAACGCATCCTTGGGATGCGTTTTGATGCAAAATAATAACTTAAATTAAATCCGAGTGGAGAATATGAAACCAAATATTATTTTTTAGCAATATCTTTATATAGACAAATTATTTTGCATTTAGCAATCATATAAAATATGATTGCACGCAGGCGCCCCCCTTTTTACGGTAACGTAACTGGAAATGTTCTTCATTTAAATATGATTAATATTATCTTCATCATATATGTTATATTATTTTAACCGGTATATTTTATGCTAATGCTTTACCTAAATTAATACAAGCCTCTTCACCTTCTGAATCAGGAGCTTCATAACAAATGACGCTTTCACAAGCTAAATCTGCGCCATCATCACGGCAGGTTTCTTCCCATGTATGCATCCATTCGCCTTCGGCCCAGGAATAAGAACCAAATAAAGCAATTTTTTTGCCTTTTAATTTTGCTTCACATTGGTCAAACATTGGCTGAAATTCAGATTCTTCCAATTGTTCATCTCCCATAGCAGGACAACCGAAAGCTATCGCGTCAAATTCATCCATTTTATCAGCATTAAATTCTATTGCTGTAAACAATGTAACGTCTGCGCCAGCTTCCTTAGCGCCTTTTACTACAAGATTAGCCATTATTTCTGTATTGCCGGTACCACTCCAGTAGACTACCGCAACTTTACTCATATTATTTAACCTCTTTTCTATAAGATATTTTATATGTTAAGCAGCTACTGTAAGCTGCCAAACTGTCTTTCCATTATTCCATAACTGGGTATAAATCTCCTTGCATTTTTGAAATTGTGCAAATTGCTTCATAGCCTCGCATTCATTACAATACACTTTCCAACACCCAGTACATTTGCAATTTTTTCCTTCATTGCGTATAAATCCTATAACATCCCCCAATGGATACCCTAAAAATAATCCAATTTCATGCGGAAAAGATTCATTTTCTTTTAATCTTAATTTTAACCTGTTAAGCGCGTATCCTACATTAGTATTCTGATATCCATACTCACTTAGCAGCTGAGCTACTCCGTCTTTTTGCAGATCCATTTGCAAATATGACCTTCTGTATACATAAATAAGCGCTTTATTTTCTCTACGCCTTAAAACCATTAAAAATAATCCTTTTTTATAAAATTGAATATTTAATTCTTTTAATTGATTTTTTAACTCAGTTTCTGATTTAACCGTACAGCAAAATAAATTGGCAGTCTTTATAGAGGCAAGAGTAGGCGCACAATGGTTAATCAGATATTTTTCCAACAATACCTTTTCCCTCCTTTTAATCATAGCTTTAATCTATTTTATGTAGATTTATTTATATCTTTATAAAATTATTTTCCTTTATATAAATATATTAAATAATCATAATATCTACTCATATCCATTTTTCTTTTCACTTTTTATTCTTTTTTGGGTATATCAATACCATTTATAAAAAAATATCTTTTTAACGCTTCAAAACTTTCCGCACTGATTACATGTTCCATACGGCAAGCATCTCTTATAGCTGTTTCTCTATTTACGCCTAAATGTGATAAAACATTTGAAAACAACGTATGCCTTTCATACATTGTTTCAGCCAGCTTTCGTCCTTCTGTTGTAAGCGAAATTTCATGATTTTCATCCATATTGATATATCCGCCGTTTTTTAAATTTTTCATAGCTACGCTAACACTTGCTTTTGATACATTCATTTCAGCTGCAATATCAATTGAGCGGACTATACCGCCTCTATTTTGTAATATTAATACAGTTTCCAAATAATCTTCTCCAGACTGCATCACTTTCATTTTTCCTTATACCCCCTCCTTTGCCTGTATCTTTTTTTCAGCGGATGCTATATTTCCCCCAGTGAAAATTATAGGCAATACTGCAATATATATTTTTATACAATAGTTTAGTTAGTTATAGCTAACTTTTATATGTAAAAAATATGGATTACTAATCCATCCATCTTAGTTAGCTGTTGCTAACTATTTGATATTTTACTACATTATTTTCCTAAGGTCAAGTATAATGATAAATTTTTATTGTTTTTCTTAATTATATGGTTATTTTATTTCTTTTATGTCTTTTTATTAAAATGCTGAATGATTATAAAAAAACAGGCAAACAATAAAAACAGGAGGGATAAAATGCAATATAGTAGTTTACATGAATTAATAAAAAACAGCCAAAGCAGCCGGAAATTTTTCTTATCTCTGCCAGTTGAGATACAATATAAATTACATGAACAAAACCAGTATATTCATACAGCTTCAGATCTTCATATTATATCTGACGCTGTAAAACAAAATGAACATTTAATAAAATTAGGCCAATGGGAATAAAAAACAAAACCGGCATTGTATTCAAAATACAGCGCCGGTTTATTTTTAACTTGCAAATATTCTCTTATTTTTTCCAGCTAATCCGCAAATAGTAGTACATACATCCATAACAAACTGCATATCGTTTTCTTTACGCGGTTTTAAATATGAATATTGTCTGTACTTTTCATCAATAACTTTAGCTATTTTTTCACAATCCTGATAATTAGAGCATTCCAAACAGTTATTTATACATGATTTACGCAGTTGACGCGCTTTTCGCGTACTATAAAAACAAAGTTTAAGCTCATATAACATATGTGAAAAGGAACCGCCTTCAAAATCCGGACGATGGGCATAACAGAAAAAATCTGCAAGATAATGGCATACTATACCTAATCTTAATGAAAAATTTTCTGCCTCCTCTTCGTTATCAGGATTCATTTTTATTAATTCATTAATTTCATCTACTATTGTATCTTGAGCTGTTTGTTTAAAATGGCTTATACTTCCATGTTTCTTACTGATATCAGGTATATAATTACCTCTGATAAAACGTCTTCTGTCTAACTGTATGCCATTTTCCCTGCGTATTACAGTATATACAGCTCTGCCTATACCAATATGTGAAAATATATTCACGATAAATTTCCTCCGTTTATTTATACATACCTTTTAATGCATAAATTAAATAAAAATGTATTAAAAAACTTTATTTGACAATTTATATTATATGTCTATGCATGCATTATATCACAAGAATATTAAAAATGTTGTTGTTTTTAAAGATTTAACAAATGTAATTTTTAGTAGCTATTTATTAAATATATTTATGCGTCAAGTTCTTGTAGATAAATTACGCATATAATGACACATGGTGTATTTATGTCAATATGAATAAAATTACAGTAAAATATTAAAATATTTTCGACTTTTTCGTATGTATTTTATTGAATATTACATTTTTATGTGATATAATTTTTACGCAAGGTGAATATGCTCTTATTATTTAAAAAGAGGGGCGATAACAATGCAAATATTAAATAGAGACATAATAAATCTAAAAATTTCAAGGGAGGTTAAATAAAATGAGTAAAAAAATATTATCATTTATCATGGTATTATGCCTTATTTTTTCAGCAGCTATTGGTGCAAATGCTTACACTCAAACTTTTTATGTCGATAACGACGCTCTTCCAGATTCTGGCGGTAGCAATCATAGATTACAATACTATTTTGCAAATTATATAACCGGCAGCAACCATTTTAATTCGGATGCACGGATCCATACTGATTGGATGTATTTTAACACTGCATTCTACATGTGGAATTATAACAATTCCATTGCAGGCCCTTCAAATGTAGACAGCACCACCGTTCAGGTTTATTTAAACGACTCTCGTTTTAATGACGATAGTGCTTTATACGAATTTTCCTGGACAAATAACATTGGTGGCAGAACAACATTGGAAGCTGTATATAATCAAGACAGCGCTCCGGCTGGATGGAGCAATGTTTTTTATGATAAATCTACATATATGGCCTCTGCTCCTTCGCTTTGTGTTACAACAAGATGCAATGATTATGGTATAGGCACAGGAGCAGACGGAGTGCGCTTTATTGTTGAATACGCTTAAGTTAAAAATACTTTAAATTTAAGGAGGTAATAATTATGATTAAACCCAAAAAATTTATTTCCATATTTCTTATCATTGGAATTATTATAATGTCCGCCTTTATAAGCTCCTGCAACGACGGCTCCGGCGAACTGCCAAGCAGCTCCGGTTCTTCCACTGTTTCATCCGTATCGCCGACGGCCGGCGATATAAACGATGACTCCCAAGCTTCAATAATACCGTCAGAAGAGCCGTTGGTTGCCGCTCCGGAGGTAATCACTCAGGATTATGTTTATTCAAGGATGCTTAACACCCAGGATTATTTTAATTCTGTCAGCGGCAGTTATACATATACAAAAGAAGGAAAAAAAATAACAAACGCAACATATGATATAGACTATAACTCCTCATCTGAAATAGTTGCTCATCTTACTACTAAAACTACTGGTACACAAGTGCCAATGGATTTTGAATACTTTATACTTTCACCTGCTGGAAGTATTGCCGATGGATATGAAATATCCCATGGTCAGAACAACTATCGAGAAGTAACCTATGCAAACGACCGTAAGCCGAGCAACCGCAGAACGCTGCAAAATTTTGCCCAAACCAAAGCTGAACGCACCGGCGTTGTCGAAGGTTCTCCTTCTTATACCTATCGCAATAATATTTTTGCATCTTTATCCGCTTCCCTTATGCCGCAGGAAATGACCTTCGGTTATCTTACCGATTATGACCATTGGACAATAGACGGTG
>CALWVB010000083.1 GCA_944384895.1 uncultured Clostridia bacterium
ACTTAATAACTCAGAACGTTCAATAGAAATTGTACCAACTAGAGCTGGCTGGCCTTTTTCATGGCATTTTATAATCTGGTCAATTACAGCGTTAAATTTAGCGCTTTCTGTTTTATATACTACATCCGAGTGGTCTTTACGGATCATTGGCTTATTAGTTGGTATTGATATACAGTCAAGCTTATAAATAGTACGAAATTCTTCTTCTTCAGTAAGAGCAGTACCAGTCATACCAGACAATTTGTCATATAAACGGAAATAATTCTGGAAGGTTATTGTAGCAAGAGTTTTTGATTCATGTTCAACATGTACGCCTTCCTTAGCTTCAATAGCTTGATGTAAGCCTTCATTATAACGGCGTCCATACATTAAACGTCCTGTAAATTCATCAACTATAATAACTTCGCCGTCTTTTACAACATAATCAACATCACGTTTCATGATACCATATGCCCTGATAGCCTGGTTGATATGATGCAAAAGGGTCATATGTTCAGCATCCATAAGATTGTCAATATTAAAAGCTTTTTCTGCTTTAGCAACACCGGAAGAAGTAAGAGTAGCAGTTTTTGCTTTTTCATCAACGATATAATCTCCATCGACATCATCATTTAGCTGTTTATCATCAAGTTCTTTAACCTTGTACATTTTAAGGCTTTTAGCAAAATGATTTGCAAACTGATATAAATCAGTTGATTTATCACCTTTACCAGAGATAATAAGAGGTGTACGAGCTTCGTCTATGAGGATGGAGTCAACTTCGTCGACAATAGCAAAATTATGTCCTCGTTGAACTTGGTCGGTTTTATATATTACCATATTATCTCTTAAATAATCGAATCCTAGTTCATTATTTGTGCCATATGTGATATCACAAGCATAAGCCTGGCGGCGCTGTTTATTATCAAGATCATGAACAATAAGACCGACAGATAAGCCTAACCAACGGTATAATTTACCCATCCATTCGGAGTCGCGGCGAGCAAGATAATCATTAACGGTAACAATGTGTACGCCTTTGCCTGTTAAACCATTTAAATATGCAGGAAGGGTAGCAACTAAAGTTTTACCTTCACCAGTTTTCATTTCAGCTATTCTACCTTGATGCAAGACAATACCACCTATAAGCTGAACAGGGAAATGCCGCATACCAAGTACGCGGTCGCCGGCTTCACGGCATACTGCAAAAGCTTCCGGTAAAATATCGTCAAGCGTTTCACCTTTTGATAACCGTTCCCTAAATATTGCAGTCTGGCCTTGAAGTTCATTATCAGGCATAGCACGGTATTTGTCTTCAAGTGCAAGAATTTTTTTTACAATAGGATCAATTCGTTTGATCTCTTTTTTACTATAATCGCCAAATAATGCTTTGAAAAAACTCATAAAAAATACACCTCAAATGTTATATTAGGTTTATATATTAAAATTAATTTGTATATACATAAAACATATAAGCATAAAAATTAAGACAAATTTGAATTTTATTATAACACAAACTAAGATAAATACAATGAAAATTTGGTAAACAGATGGATTAGCATATGACTTAGGCAATATAAACTAAAAAAATTGTTATTTTATTATCAATTTTCTTTTTAAATAGCATTAAAGGTGTTGCTAAATTACGACAAAATAGTTTATAATATACTTGTCTATCATTAATTGATATTATAAATCTATTATTTTATTATGGATTTATTGTGAAAGGAGAACCCAAATATGAACTATTCCCATGAAGTGGAAAGAATGTGTACAGTAGCTAAAGGGCCTAAACATGGTCCTGCTCCAATTCCTGAAGAGGGTAAATGGGTAAAAGCTTATGAAATTAAAGATATTTCCGGCCTTTCCCATGGTGTTGGCTGGTGCGCTCCTCAACAGGGTGCATGTAAGCTTACTCTTAACGTAAAAAATGGTGTTATTCAGGAAGCTTTAGTTGAAACACTCGGTTGTTCTGGTATGACTCATTCAGCTGCTATGGCTGCTGAAATACTCATGAACAAAACATTACTTGAAGCTCTTAATACTGACCTCGTATGCGATGCTATTAACGTAGCAATGCGCGAAATATTTAAACAGCTTGTATACGGCCGCAGCCAGACTGCCTTTTCTGAAGATGGCCTTCCAATAGGCGCTTCTCTTGAAGATTTAGGCAAAGGTCTCCGTTCACAGGTAGGTACAATGTTCTCAACAAATCTTAAAGGTGTACGTTATATGGAAATGGCTGAAGGTTATGTTCTTAAAGTTGCACTGGATGAAAATGATGAAACATGTGGCTATCAGTTTGTAAAATTAGGAAAAATGCTTGAAGATATCCGCCATGGCGTAGATCCAGCTGATGCATACAAAAACAATATCGGTACATATGGCCGTTTTGCTGATGCGCCAAAATACATCGATCCAAGAGAAGAATAAGTCATACAAGATAGGAGGACACATTAATTATGGCTAATGAAATTAAATTTGAAGGCAAGGAAAGAAGAATTGCCAAAATAGAAAAGTGCCTCGAAGAGTATGGCTTTGCCAGTCTCGAAGAGATGCGCGACTATGTTGCTTCTAAAGGTATCGACGCTGAAGCAATTGTAAAAGGTGTACAACCAATCGCTTTTGAAAATGCTGTATGGGCATATATGCTCGGTATGGCTATTGCATTAAAAAAAGGTGTAAAATCAGCTGCTGAAGCTGCTGAAGCTATTGGTATTGGTTTACAAGCATTCTGCGTACCAGGTTCTGTTGCTGAACAGCGTAATGTTGGCTTAGGTCATGGTAATCTTGGCGCTATGCTTTTAAGAGAAGAAACAGATTGTTTCTGCTTCCTTGCAGGACATGAATCTTTTGCTGCTGCTGAAGGCGCTATCGGTATTGCACGTACAGCTAATAAAGTACGTAATAAACCTCTCCGTGTTATCCTTAATGGCCTTGGTAAAGATGCTGCTCAGATCATCTCAAGAATTAATGGATTTACTTTTGTTGAAACTGAATATGATTTCTATACAGGCGAACTTAAGATATTATTTGAAAAAGCATATTCTGATGGCGAACGTGCCAAAGTAAAATGTTATGGCGCAAATGATGTACTTGAAGGCGTTGCTATTATGAAACATGAAAAAGTTGATGTTTCTATCACAGGTAACTCAACAAATCCAACACGTTTCCAGCATCTTGTTGCAGGTACATATAAAAAATGGGCAATTGAAAACGATAAAAAATATTTCTCAGTTGCTTCCGGCGGCGGTACAGGACGTACACTTCATCCTGATAATATGGCTGCTGGCCCAGCTTCCTATGGCCTTACAGACTCTATGGGTCGTATGCATGGTGATGCACAATTTGCAGGTTCTTCTTCAGTACCAGCTCATGTTGAAATGATGGGCCTTATCGGTATGGGTAACAATCCAATGGTTGGCGCTACTGTTGCTTGTGCTGTTGCTGTAGAAGAAGCACTTAATAAATAATTATACTTAAATAATTATAAAAAGATATTAATAGGAGTGGTATTAGGTTGAATGATGTATGTTGCTCATACATTATTCCTATACCACTCCTATATTTGTATTCTTATATCATATTTACTTATTATTTTATTGTTACAAATTTAGTATATTAATTTAAATTTATTTGATTTATATCAAGAATACATATCATTTTAAAACAAGTGATAAAAGATATAACATATTATGTATATTAATATACTAAATTAAAATAGTTTCAAATCACGTTACTATAAAATGGGGGCACGCAGGCGCCCCCATTTTTATAGTAACGTAACCAGAGATATTTTATTTAATATTATGTTGTTAATTTTAACGTTTATTTTTATATATTGTTTAATTTAGGATAATATAACGTTTTGAATAGAATATTAAAAAGGGTTATTTTATGTGCTTTTATCTTATATATAAAGAATCTAGCTTTATATTTATATTGACATATTTTAATAGGATAATGTTAGATTGAAAAACATATAATTTTATGATATACTCAAATATCAATGCAAAATATGAATGGTTATAGAATTCAGATGTTTATGAGTATTTAGAGAAATATAGATAAAAAAGAAAAATATTTGAATAAGTCATATTGGATAGAGGAAAGTGTTTATGAGTAGCCAAAATAATGAGGGAATATTTAAATTAGTTTCATCTTATAAACCGACAGGAGATCAACCTGAGGCTATCGCTAAGTTAGTCGAAGGTATAAAAAAGGGAGATAGAGAGCAAGCTTTGCTGGGGGTTACAGGCTCCGGTAAAACATTTACTATGGCCAATATAATTGCCGAGGTACAGAAACCTACTTTAGTATTGGCTCATAATAAGACTTTAGCAGCTCAGTTGTGCTCAGAATTTAGGGAATTTTTCCCTGAAAATGCAGTTGAATATTTTGTATCATATTATGATTATTATCAGCCTGAAGCTTATATACCTACAACCGACACATATATAGAAAAAGATTCGGCCATAAATGATGAAATAGAAAAGTTACGACATTCGGCTACAGCGTCGCTTTCAGAAAGACGCGATGTTATAATAGTAGCATCGGTTTCATGTATATATTCTTTGGGTAATCCTATTGATTACCGTGAAATGGTTATATCTCTGCGTCCAGGTATGCAAAAAAACAGAGATGAACTTTTGCATAAGCTTATAGATTTACAATATGAACGTAATGATATAAACTTTATACGAAATAAATTCCGTGTGCGAGGGGATGTTGTAGAGATATACCCAGCATATGCTAGTGATGAAGTTATACGAGTAGAATTTTTTGGTGATGAAATTGATAGAATAAGTCTTATTAACCCTTTAACAGGTGAATTAAAATCGGTTGTCAGCCATGTTGCGATTTATCCGGCATCGCATTATATTGTACCAAAAGAAAAGATAGAAGTGGCTATTAAGGATATTGAACAGGAATTAGAAGAACGTATAGAATTTTTCAACAGCCAGAATAAATTGATTGAAGCGCAGCGAATATTACAAAGAACACGTTATGATATAGAAATGCTTCGTGAAATAGGTTTTTGTAAGGGTATTGAAAATTATTCGCGTGTTTTAGCAGGACGTAAGCCAGGCAGTACGCCGTTTACATTATTAGATTATTTTCCAAAAGATTATCTTTTATTTGTGGACGAATCTCATGTTATGCTTCCACAGTTAAGAAGTATGTTTGCAGGAGATAGAGCGAGAAAAACTACGCTTATAGATTATGGCTTTCGTCTACCGTCTGCTTATGATAACAGGCCGCTTAATTTTGATGAATTTTATGAAAGAATTAATCAGGCAGTTTATGTAAGCGCAACTCCGGGTGAATTTGAACGCACAAAATCTACACAAATAGTTGAACAGGTAATACGTCCTACAGGTTTGCTTGATCCGGAAATTATCGTCAAACCGACAGAAGGCCAAATTGATGATATAATAGGGGAAATAAACACTAGAACTGCTAAAGGTGAAAGAGTGTTAATAACAACTTTGACTAAAAAAATGGCCGAAGACCTTACAGCATATTTGGAAAATCATGATATAAAGGTAAGATATATGCATCATGATATAGATACCATCGAGCGAATGGAGATAATACGCGATTTACGTTTAGGTGAATTTGACGTATTAGTAGGTATTAACCTTTTGCGTGAAGGTTTGGATTTGCCGGAAGTATCATTAGTAGTTATATTAGACGCTGATAAAGAAGGCTTTTTACGTTCAGAGACTTCTCTTATACAAACTATTGGACGTGCGGCAAGAAATGCTCAGGGTCAGGTTATTATGTATGCCGACAGTGTAACGCCATCTATGGAAAGAGCTATCAGCGAAACTTTACGCCGCCGTGAAATTCAAATGAAATATAATGAGGAACATGGTATTATACCAAAGACTATAACTAAAAAAGTAGCGGATATATTAGAAATTTCTACTCATGAAGAGGACAATACAAAAGGCCGAGGAAAAGGTAAAAAACTTACTAAAGCTGAACGTGAAAAACTTATTGAACAGCTAACTAAAGAGATGAAAGCAGCTGCTAAGATATTAGAATTTGAACATGCTGCTTATTTAAGAGATAGGATAAAGAAATTACAAAATCAAAAATGATATAGTAAAAATAATGTATAATAGTATAAAATAAAAAGCATATAAACATTATAAAAATCTAAATAATTTTTTCTATATAAATAAAAAACTGATATATAGTAAACGTAATAGATACCGTTACAGTAGGGGCGCCTGCGCAGCGCATCTTTTAGATGCGCTAAATGCAAAATAATAAATAATAAAGCAGGCAGAGTGAAAATAGATAATTGATATTGTCTTAAAAAACTGCGATTTATATAAACAAATTATTTTGCAGAAAGCAGCCATATGAAATATGGCTGCACGCAGGCGCCCCACTTTTGAGAAAACGTAACCAGTAGCGCTATATATTATTTTTATAATAAAAAATGTATATTGTTATTCTTGTTATGATTATTATTTATTACAAGAGCAATATATTCACGTATATTTAAGGAGGCAAAATATTTGTCAAGAAAAAATATATTTATAAAAGGTGCAAGAGAACATAACTTAAAAAACATAGATTTGGAAATACCAAGAGATAAGCTTATAGTTTTTACCGGACTATCGGGTTCTGGTAAATCTTCACTTGCATTTGATACAATTTATGCGGAAGGTCAGCGCAGGTATGTTGAATCATTATCGTCATATGCAAGGCAATTTTTAGGACAAATGGAAAAACCGGATGTTGATTATATTGAAGGATTATCTCCGGCAATATCTATAGATCAAAAGACTACTTCAAAAAATCCACGTTCAACTGTTGGTACAGTTACAGAAATATACGATTATTTAAGGCTGTTATATGCACGTATTGGTATCCCGCATTGTCCGGTATGCGGACGGGAGATAAAGCAGCAGACGGTAGATCAGATAGTTGATCAGGTTATGAAACTGGATGAAGGAACAAAAATACAAGTATTAGCTCCTATAGTACGCGGAAGAAAGGGCCAGCATGTAAAAGAATTGGAAGCCGCACGCAAATCCGGTTATGTCCGTGTACGCGTGGATGATATTATATATGATCTATCAGAAAAAATAACAATAGATAAAAATAAAAAGCATAATATTGAAATTGTAGTGGACAGGCTTGTAATAAAAAATGATATAAGAGGCCGTGCTGCTGATTCTATTGAAACTGCTACAGCTTTATCAGGCGGTATAGTTTTTATTGACATAATTGATGGCGAACAGTTGACATTTTCGCAAAATTATGCATGTCCTGAGCATGGAGTAAGTATTGATGAACTAACGCCTCGTATGTTTTCATTTAATAATCCATTTGGCGCATGTCCGACTTGTACTGGTATGGGTATTTTTATGAAGGTTGACCCGGATTTAATAATACCTAATAAAAATTTATCAATAAATCAAGGAGCCATAAAGGCGAGCGGATGGTCGTCTACAGACAGTGGCACAATTTCACAGATGTATTTTGAAGGTTTAGCGCAGCACTATGACTTTTCACTTGATACGCCATATAAAGATCTGCCTAAAAAAATAAAAGATACTATATTATATGGTACAAACGGCGAGCGGATAAAAATGACCCGTGTACAGGAATATGGTACAGGTACTTATTTTGCTGCGTTTGAAGGCATTATAAATAATCTTGAAAGACGGTATAAAGAAACAACAAGCAACTGGATGAAAGAAGAAATAGAAGCATATATGAGCGTATTCCCATGCCATGACTGTAATGGGGACAGGCTACGCCCAGAATCTTTGGCTGTAACGGTCGGTGGGATTAATATTGCTGATTTTTCAAAAATGTCTGTTTCAAAAGCATTAGAGTTTATTGAAAAATTACAGCTTACTGAACGTGAAAGAATGATAGGCGGAAGAATATTAAAAGAAATAACCGAACGGTTAGGTTTTCTTAACAGCGTTGGTTTGGAATATTTAACCCTTTCTCGTAATTCAGGTACACTTAGCGGAGGAGAAAGTCAGCGTATCAGGCTTGCAACTCAGATCGGTTCTTCACTTATGGGGGTATTATATATTTTAGATGAACCGAGTATAGGACTTCATCAAAGAGATAATGATAAACTTTTAGCTACTTTAAAACATCTTCGCGATATTGGCAATACATTGATCGTTGTCGAGCATGATGAAGACACAATGTATGCAGCCGATTATATAGTTGATATAGGTCCAGGCGCGGGTATACATGGCGGTGAAGTTATATGCTGCGGTGATGTAAATGATATCAAAGCATGTGATAAATCTATTACAGGAGCATATTTAAGCTGTAAAAGGGAAATACCAGTACCAAAAGAACGAAGAAAAGGCAATGGTAAATATTTAAAGGTTATTGGAGCTAGTGAAAATAATCTTAAAAATATTGATGTAAAATTTCCGCTTGGTAAACTTATATGTGTTACAGGGGTATCTGGTTCCGGTAAATCTTCGCTTGTTAATGAAATTATATATAAACGGCTTGCAGCTGATTTAAATAGAGCTAAATGCCGCGCAGGCGAGCATAAAGATATAGAAGGTATATCTGAGCTGGACAAAGTAATTGATATCGACCAGTCTCCAATAGGACGTACTCCACGTTCTAATCCTGCTACTTATACAGGGGTATTTAATGATATCCGTGAATTGTATGCATCCACTCAGGAAGCTAAGATGAGAGGATTTTCTGCAGGAAGATTTTCTTTTAACGTTAAAGGCGGCAGATGTGAAGCATGCCAAGGCGATGGTATTATAAAAATCGAAATGCATTTTTTACCGGATATATTTGTTCCATGTGAAGTATGTAAAGGAAAAAGGTATAATAGAGAAACACTGGAGGTAAAATATAAAGGTAAATCTATACATGATGTGCTGGAAATGACTGTAGAAGAAGGATTGGAATTTTTCTCAAGTATACCAAAAATACAGCGTAAACTTCAAACTTTATATGATGTAGGATTAGGTTATGTAAAAATTGGACAACCGGCGACCACTTTATCAGGCGGCGAAGCTCAAAGAGTAAAATTAGCAACTGAATTAAGCAAACGTTCAACTGGTAAAACTATGTATATTTTAGATGAACCAACAACTGGATTGCATATAGCTGATGTGCATAGATTAATTGATGTATTGCAAAAATTAGTTGATAATGGTAATACTATGATAGTAATTGAGCATAATCTTGACGTTATAAAAACAGCTGATCATATTATAGATTTAGGCCCTGAAGGCGGAGACAGAGGAGGTACTGTTATCGCTGAAGGTACTCCGGAAGAAGTTGCTTTAAATGATAAATCATATACTGGACATTATCTAAAAAAAATTCTTTTCAAAGATAATATCTAGAAATATTATTTACAATAATATATTAATATGGTATATTTTAATCGGAGGTGATAAAATTGGCAAAATATGAATGCACAATATGTGGTTTTGTTTATGATGAAGAACTTGGTTATCCTGAAGCAGGCATTGCACCAGGCACAAAATGGGAAGATGTTCCTGATGATTTTGAATGTCCATTATGTGGAGTAGGTAAAGATTCTTTTGAAAAAATGGATTAGTAGTAAAAATAAAAAATGGATGGATTATTAATCCATCCATTTCTTATTTTTATATTAGTATTTTATATAAGAACTAACTTTTAGATTTTTCTTCATCTGCTAATGCTCTGTGAAGCCAAATTGAACCAATATCCATTGCGTTATATAAGCCTTGCTTTTCACTTTTCTTTATAACACGTTCTCTTGGACGAAGGTTTGTATCTGTACTAAGGAGTTGAATTAATACCCTATCAGAAGATTCAAAACCATCTACTATTTTTGTAGTAAGAATTTGTAACATAACAACATATTTATCATTCATATCGCCATAATACAAAGTATTACCGCAACGAACAAGAGGTTTACCTTTATATTTTAAAAATTGATCCTTTTCTACTTTATTTGCCATATGCAACATTCCTCCTGTTTTATTTATTTTATATCTTTATTTAGTATTTACAAGTATAGGTGAATATATATTATAACATACCGAAATTATCAAGTAAAGTAATAGTAATATAAATTTTAAAAGCAGAGTAAAAAATCGCTTCTGATTATTATAATCAGAAGCGATTTTAATTAAAATACTGATTTAATTAGCATCCTTTACAGTCTGTGAACTCATTTGATAAATATAATTACTATCAGACTGATTGATAAAATAAATCATATCGCCAACAGTACAAATTCTATAAGCTTGTGCATCAAATACTTTAGCCATGCCGGAACCGTCTAATTTACAGCGGTAAATGCCATTACCAGTGCTTCCTGTGATAGAAGCTACTATATAATCATCAACTAAACAGAAGGAATCGATAAGGCCTTCGAAAACTAAAGTTGCATTATCAGTAACGCCTGATTGGTCATAAACATAAATACCGTTTTTATCTTTACCATCGTTTTCGCCGAGGTTAGCATAAAACTTACCGTCTTCGCCTTTAAATTCAGTTGGGCCAAAATAATCAAGAACCATCTGATTATTATCTACACGGTTTTTACCGTTTTTATCCATAGTAAAGAAGTTAGAATCCATACCTTCTTCTTTATTAGTAGTAAATTCTAATAAGCCTTCGCTGTTTATATCAACAGTTGAAACTTTATCATCACAAAGTTTTTGCGGAGACCCAGAACCATCAATTTTTACTTTATATATAGCTTCATCGTCATTGCTTACATAATAGAAATATTCTTCATCAGCAGTAAAATATGTTGTAGAAATATTTGCAGAAGCTTTTTCAGTAGGAATATTATTAAGCATGGAGCTTCCATAATTTATAGTAGGATCACCAGGAACACTTACAGGAGTACCGCTCTGTTGAGTAGTACCGCCTGATGTGCCGTCAGCAGTACCGCCGTTCTGATCGGTTGAGCCGCTTGTGTTTCCGCTTCCACTTGCGTCCTGTATAGATATACCACCATTAGAAGCATTTAAATCATCTGAATTTCCGTCGCTCTTACATGCCGCAAATGATGTAACCATCAAAGATGCAATACAAAGCATTGCAATTATTTTTTTAAACTTCATAAGATATTCCTCCAAATAACATAAGTAGAAAATTAAATATTGGTGCTACTTAAAAAATCTTTATTGATATAATACCATTTTAGAAAAATAATTACAAGAGTATAGATTAACGGTTCTTTTGCGAAATTGTAAACATATTGATAACAAATAAGAATATGGCCGTTTTTTGTTCAAATATTATCATTTTACCCTTTGACTTTTGTAAAAATAAGGTTACAATATATAGTTGGATTGAATTATAAAGGAGTTTTGTTAATGAGGAAGATTATCGATTTTCATAATCATATTTATCCTGATAAAATTGCTATAAAAGCTACAAACAGCATAAAACGGTTCTATGATATTGATATGGACTGTATAGGAGATTGTGCAAACCTATTAAAATTTGGCGATATTGCCGGTATAAATAAATTTGTTGTACAATCGGTTGCTACTACTCCGGAACAAGTAACAAAAATTAATGATTATATCGCTGAGGAATGCAAAGAATATCCAGACAGATTTATTGGATTTGGTACTATGCATCCAGATTTTGAAAATATTCCAGATGAAATTGATAGGATAATATCTATAGGATTAAAGGGAGTAAAACTCCATCCGGATTTTCAAAAATTTAATATAGACGATAAAAAAGCATTTGAAATATATGATGCATGTAACGGCAGGCTCCCTATTTTAATGCATACAGGCGATTTTAGATATGATTATTCTCATCCTAAACGACTGGTAAGTGTATTTGATAATTTTAAAGATTTAACTGTAATAGCTGCACATTTTGGCGGTTGGGGTATATGGGATGAAGCTGAAAGCTATATGAAAAGATTTAATTGTTATATGGATACCTCGAGTTCATTTGATTTTATGCCAAGAAGAAAAATTCGCAGACTTATTGATGAATTAGGTGCAGATAGATTTGTATATGGTACGGATTTTCCTATGTGGAATCCTAAATATGAACTTATTTATCTTGATTCAATTGGTTTAAATGATGAAGATATGGATAAAATATTATATAAAAATGCTGAAAATATTTTAGATATTAAGCTTTAAGATAAATTATAATATTTATTAAATTATTAAAAGGTTTACAGCTGATTTGGCTGTAAACCTTTTTTAATTGTTACAAAGGATATCAAATATAAAAGTGAAAAGAGAAAATATTAAATGATTTGTAGATTAAAAATAAAACAAAAACTTTTTTGGAGAGAAGAAAATACAACCAGATAACAGTACGATACAACTAAAAGAATAACATTTAGAATAATAAACAGCAAAAGGGTTAATATGCTCCGCTAGTTAGGGGCGCCTGCGTGGCGCATCTTTCAAGATGCGCCGGATGAAAAATAATAGCCTAGGGAAAATATGCATAAAACAGTAATTGGAGTTTTATATTCACGACATATTTTTTAGGGGAAATTATTTTGCATTTAGCCACCATATTTCATATGGTGGCACGCAGGCGCCCTTTTTTATTAAACTCTGCTTTTTGCATCTCGTGTTTTACTTATTAAGAAAACTTGCTAAATATATAGGTCTATAGGTCAATTGCATGCGGTGAAGATTTTAACTTTAAATTTCTGGTAAACGTAAAAAAGATAATTATTAACAGCATTTTTTAGGGATATAAGATTGCCTTTAGACAAACTGCTGTCTATTTATATGTTATGGAGCAAAAATAAACGGTGCAAGAGTAAAATAAAATTTTAATGAATTATGAAATTTTTGTCGCTATGATGTCATAGAAAATCAGCGCAAATTACCAGTAATGCTAATGATTATAATTCAATATTTTAATTTATTGTAAACCTATAAAAAGCAGTCATATTTATAAATGTTGTCCCATAAATATTTTATAAAAAGGCAGGGAAAAGATATGAATAATAAATTGGGACAAAGCTTTGATAAAGTAATTGATAATTTAAATATAGATAAATTGATGATATTAAAGCAATTGCCTGATGATATTAAATATGATGCGCAGGAAATAAGATTCAGGATAAATGCTCCAATTATGGTTGTATGTAAATCATCGCAGTATTTTATATTTGATTCAGGAAAAGCTTCAGTTATTCCTGGGACAGGTATGCTTATAACTACAAAAAAAGATATGGAAACTATATTTGCAAGTTTATGCGAATTTTCAGTACATAGTTATGAAAATGAAATAAACTGCGGTTATATAACCATTAAAGGCGGACATCGTGCCGGTATATGCGGAACAGCTGTAACAGACAACAATATTATTAAGAATATACGTGATATATCATCAATAAATTTACGTATATCAAGACAAATTTTTGGATGTGCAGACGGAGTAATAAATTTATTAAAAAATAATATGCATGGATTAATAATAGCAGGACCGCCTGCTTGTGGAAAAACTACAATTTTACGCGATACTGCAAGACAAATAGCTTCAGGAGCATTAGGTAAAATATACAGAGTTGCTATAGCGGATGAAAGAGGAGAAATTGCTGCAATATTCAGAGGAATACCTCAAAACGACTTGGGTTATGCATGTGATTGCCTTGATAGTTATCCAAAACATATAGCGATAGACCATGCAGTAAGATGTTTATCTCCTAAAATTATTATCTGTGATGAAATAGGTACATCTGAACAAGTTGAGGCTGTATCACAGGGATTTAACAGCGGGGTTTTATTTATTATTTCTGTACATGCTTCTAATAAACTTGAACTGCAAAAACGTCCTGTAGTAAAAAGCCTTATAAATACAGGAGCTTTTGAAAATATAATAATGCTTTGTTCAAGCGATACACCGGGAAAAATAAAAGAGATATATAAAGCGGGTGATTTATATGAAAATTGCAGGAATAATGCTTATAACAACATTTTGCATTATGACAGCTGTACGCCGTGCCAATACATATAGAGAGCATGTGGATGAATTGGAAGCAGTTTCACATATGATAAATATATTTATGACTAGGATAAGATGCAAAAATGAACCAATTATAGAAATAATTGAAGATTTATGCAGTAAAGATGATTTAAATAAACTTGAGTTTTTAAATATATGCAATCAAAAAATTAAATCAGGTATAGCATTGCCTATTGCATGGAGGCAATCAATTAATGAATGGAAATGCAGACTGACTGATAAGGAAAAAAGTATATTATTATCCTTTGGCAATAATCTAGGTATAAGTGATGAACAAAGTCAAATAGAAAATTGTGAATATCATGATTTGCAAATTGTACAGGCTTTAGATTTAGCAAAAGAAGAAAAAGATAAAAAATATAAACTGGTTATGCAATTAGGAATATTTGCGTCATTAACTGCCGCAATCATTTTAATATAACGTGGAAAAAACGGATATTGACGGAGGTATATAAAAAATGGATATTGATTTGATTTTTAGAATAGCTGCGGTAGGAATAATAGTTGCAGTATTAAACCAGGTATTAATACGATCAGGACGTGAAGAACAGGCAATGCTTACAACACTTGCTGGATTAATTGTTGTATTAGGGATGATAGTTTATGAAATAAGCGATTTATTTTCAACTGTAAAGTCGGTGTTCGGTTTATGAATATTGCAGCCATTGCAGCAATAGGTATAGTAACGGCAATATTTGCAGTACTGTTAAAAAAATATAATCCCGAATACGCAATGATTTTAGCAATATGCGGTGGTTTACTAATATTATTTCTTATTTTAGAGCAGGCAGTACCTGTTATAGAGCGGGTATGGGCAATGATAGATAAAGTAGGAATACCATCAGAATATGCACAAATATTATTTAAATGTCTTGGAATATGCCTTATAACGCAATTTGCATCCGATTCATGTAAAGATGCAGGTGAAAGTTCATTAGGCACAAAGATAGATACTGCCGGGAAAATAGCATTAGTGGTTATTTCATTACCGCTTATGGAAAAATTAGTGGAAACAGCAACTTCGCTTATAAAAGGATAGCTGTATTTATAAGGAGTTAAAAATATGTGGATTAATAAAAAACAGCTTCCAAGAAAAAATTTAAGAAAATGTATGCCGGTACATATATTCAGGCTCAATATAATCCGATGCATAGCTCTTATAGCGGCATTATTTTTATGTACTATTAATGTAACAGCTTTGGAAAGCAATATAGACCAATATGATGTTGATAGTAATTATAATGAACAGCTTGAGGCAAGCGGAGCGGATGAACTTATTGATAAACTTCCGGATGAAACGCAGGGATTACTTGATTCTATTGGCGTTGATGAGATAGAACCGGGACAGGTGCTTGATATGTCGCCGGGAGAAATATTCAGTTCAATATTTGATATATTAAAAAACAGAGCATTGGCGCCGTTAAAATCTTGCGGTGCAATAGTTGGGATAATTATTATTTATGCTATTTTTGACGGTCTGAAATTATCAATAGGCGAACGGCCGTTATCAACCACTTTTGGCGCAGCATCGGCTATATGCGCAGGTATGGTAATAATGATACCTGTTTTACAATGCTTTTCTGAAGGACTTAAAACAATAGAAAGCTGTCATATATTTATGACGGCATATGTACCTGCTTTTGTCGCTATTATGATAGCGGCCGGACAGCCGATATCTTCATCTATTTATAGTGTTTTGCTATTTGCAGCGTCACAGGGAGTATCGACAATAGCTCACAGTCTTATAATGCCGCTTACTACTATATTTTTTGCAATATCCATGATTTGCGCTATTGTACCGTCTATTGATTTAACAGGTATATCTTCATCTATATCAAAAATTGCAACCTGGACTCTTAGCCTTAGTATGACTTTATATGTAGGATTATTAACAATACAAGGAGCTGTAGGAAGTTCAGCCGATTCTTTATCATTAAAAACTGCCAGATATTTTGCCGGAAGTTTAGTACCGGTAGTGGGCAGCGCTGTAGGAGATGCTATGGCGTCTATATTTTCCAGTATATCAATGGTAAAAACATCAGTTGGGGCTATAGGAATAATATCCTGTTGTGCAATTTTTATTCCTATATTACTTGAATTATTATGTTATAAAGCAGCCTTTGCTATATGTTCCGGCATAGGCGATGTATTTAATGCTAAACATATATCGTCAATATTAAAAGCCGCAGGTTCAGCTGTAGGAATCATGTTAGCTATTATTATAAGTTATCTTATGATGATTATTATATCTACAGCAATAATGTTAATGATGAAACCTGCATAAAATTAATAAAAGTAAAAAAGGCGGAATAAAAAATGGAGATTATCAGACAATGGGCCGTATCAATATGTTTTGCAGCGGTAGTATGCGCAGTAGTTATGATGATTGTCCCTCCGGGTTCAACTGAAAAAGTATTTCGTATTACAGTATCCGCGTTCTTTATATGTTGTGCGGTATTGCCTATTATAAGTAATTTTTCCGATATAAATCTTGAGTTGAATCAAAGCTTTGAACAAAATGAAGACTTAGCTATAGATATAACACAAAAAATGGATGAACAGATTATAAGAGAGATAGAAGAACAATTATCAAAATCAGCACAAGAAATATTTAATATGTATAACTGTGATGCTAATGCAGAATTTTCTGTTATAGCTAATGAAGACAGACAGGTAAAAGTTAATCAAATAAAAGTATATATACCATCAGATGAAGTGGATAAAGCTCAGATGATTGCTAATGAATTTTTAGATACATATGGATGCAGTCCTGAAATTATTGCAAAGGAGTGATTTTTAATTGGATAAGAAAAAAGGTAAGGCATCCAGCCTTAATAATATGATGGAGTTTTTTAAAGGGGATAAAGGCAAAAAAATCATTGTCTTTGCAGGTATAGCAGGAATGGTTTTGATATTATTATCAGCCGTACTTCCAAGAAGCCCATCAAAAACTCAAACAACAACAGAAAGTACAAACGCTCAGTATGAAGCTAAACTTGAAGAGCGGCTTACTAATATAGTATCAAACATAAGCGGCGCTGGTAAAACCAAAGTACTAGTTACATTAGAAAATGGTGTGGAAAATATATATGCCAGCGATTATAAAAAAAATAGCGATAAAACTGAGGAATATGATTCAGGAATAACAGAAAAAACACAAGAAACTACAGATAGCGAAGAAAATATAGTAATGGTGGAAGGAAGTGATGGAAGAAAACAGGCCCTTATAACAACACAGATTGAACCTCAAATAAAAGGTGTAGTTATAGTCTGCGACGGAGGTGAATCAGCCTCAGTTAAACAACGTATTATTGAAGCAGTAACGACTGCTTTAGATATATCATCAGAAAAAGTTTGCGTAATAAAATCAATTTAAGATTATTAAGGAGGATATTATGGGTAAAATATTTAAAAAGCGTTATATTGCGCTTGCGGGTTTAGTATTGGTTTTAGGTTTAGCAGTTTATTTAAATTGGCGATTTAATGTAGAAGATAAAGAATTACAGGCGACAAGAGTATTAGCAGAAGATCAGGCAATGGAAGACGCCGCTAAAAATTACGGCGACGCAGCCTTTGTAAACGCATCATCTGATAGTATTGTGCCGTCCTCATCAACTGCCAACACAACAAGCGGTAGTACCAGCGAATATTTTGCACAGGCTCGTCTTACACGTCAACAAACAAGGGATGATGCAATATCGGTTATTAGGGAAACATTAAATGATGTAAAGGTATCAGAAGATGTTAAATCAGCTGCTGCTCTTGAAATTGCTAATATAGCAAAACAAATTGAAAATGAGGGGAAAATTGAAAATTTAATAAAAGCAAAAGGATTTGAAGAATGTATGGTATATTTAGATGGAGAAAATGCAGATGTTGTAGTAAAATCTCCAGAGGCTTTAATATCAAGCCAGGTTATACAAATTAAAGATATTGTACAATCACAGGCAGATATTTCCGGGGAAATAAAGATAGTTGAAGTAAAATAGTTGTTAAAGCGGGATTTTGTGGTATAATAAATATATCTATATTTATTTTAGTTTATTTTTTACGTCCGTTTTAACCTTTATATTAAAGGAGACAAAATGAGAACTGAAAAAAATATACAAATTAGCAATGATAAAATGGTGATATCAGAAAACGTATTAAAATTTATTGCACAAAACGCTGCATTGGAAGTTGATGGAGTTCATTCAATTGCAAAATGCAGTGGGGTAAAGAAAATAATCGGTTCAAAGGGATGTTCTTCCTCAGTTCAGGTGCAAAATACGGAACAGGAACTTATTATTGATATTTATCTTAATTTAAAAAGTACAGCACAAATTATGAAGGTTGTTTCAGACACTCAGCATAATATAAAAAATGCTATTCAGGATATGACTGGAAAATCTGTTACAAAGGTTAATATTCATGTTATGGATATAATATTTGAACAAAACGGTAAACAATAAAAATATTAATGAAAATATGCAGCATTACGTATTACAATTGTATTGTAAATGTAGTGCTGCATACAACTGCTTTTAGGAAGAAGTGATAAAAGATATGAAACATAAAAAATCAAGAAGGCAATGGCGTGAAGTTGCATTTTTACTTATCTTTGAAAAACAATTTACAGATGATACTATTGAACAAATAATAGATGCGGCAAAAAATACATTTTCAGCTGAAACAGATCAAATATATAACCTAATAGCAATGCCGGATGAATTTGTATTGCTGTTAGCCAACGGAGTATATGATAATCTTGAAGCAATAGATAAAACTATAAAAAATCATCTGATAAAATGGGATATGAAACGCATATCAAAAGTAGCGCTTTCTATTTTACGTCTTGCCTGTTATGAAATGATTTATATTGACGACGTACCTGTAAGCGTATCTATAAATGAAGCAGTTGAATTAGCAAAGTTATATGCAGGCGATGATGAACCGGCATTTATTAATGGAGTATTAGGAGCTATTGCTAAAGATATTGAGAAAGACCAGAAAAAAGATAATCCCATTGAGGAATGTGAAATTGTATGAGTATTTGTTTAGGTATAGATACAAGTAATTATACTACTTCATGCGCTTTATATAATGAAGACGGTCATGAGATAATTATGCAAAAACAGCTTTTAAAAGTAAAACAGGGTGAAAAAGGTTTAAGACAAAATGATGCGGTATTTCAGCATATTAAAAACCTGCCTGAGCTTTTAAAAGAGCTTAAGATAAATAAATATGATATAAAAGCTGTAGGTGTATCGGCTCGTCCAAGGGATATGGAAAACTCTTATATGCCATGTTTTATAGTCGGTGAAAATTTTGCTGATATTATAAGTTATATTAAAAAAATCCCTTGTTATTATTTTTCTCATCAGTGCGGACATATAGCGGCGGCAGCATATTCATCCGGACATATTGAATTGTTAGATAGACAGTTTATAGCTTTTCATATATCAGGAGGTACTACTGAAGCGCTTTTAGTAACACCTGATGATGAAAAAATAATAAAATGCGAAATTATTGCTCAGTCTCTAGATTTAAAAGCAGGACAGGCTATTGATAGAATAGGAGTTAAGTTGGGTTTGGATTTTCCGGCAGGTAAATCTCTGGATGAATTATCAAGAAAATCTCAGGCGCAGTTTAACATAAAACCAACATTAAAAGGATATGACTGTTGCTTATCCGGAATAGAAAACAAATGTTTAGATATGATAGAAAAAAATATTCCTAAAGAAGACATCGCTTTATATTGTATTACATATATAAAAAATACATTGGATGCTATGACACAACAGCTGCTTAAAAAATATGGCAATATGCCGCTATTATTTGCAGGCGGTGTTATGTCAAACAGTATTATAAAAGAACATATAATAAAAAAATACGGCGCATATTTTGCTTTGCCTGAATATTCATCAGATAATGCAGGCGGAATAGCATATTTAGCGTCATTAATAAATAAAAAAACGGAGATATTATGAGCAGTATAGTACTGACTGTATCACAGATTAATCTATATATAAAATCTATATTTGACGGCGATAAAAAATTAAATCCTGTATATGTATGCGGAGAAATATCCAATTTAAATAAACATTACAGCGGGCATTATTATTTTTCTTTAAAAGATAGCGGAGGAGTATTGCGTTGCGTAATGTTTAAAAGCGCCGTTGAAAAACTGAGATTTAACCCGGAAAACGGTATGAGGGTTATAATTCGAGGACGTATTTCGGTTTATGAAAGAGACGGGCAATATCAGCTTTATGCGCAGGAAATGCAGCCGGATGGAATTGGCACTTTGCAGATAGCATATGAACAGTTAAAAGAACGTCTGCAAAAAGCTGGTATATTTGATAATGAATATAAAAAAGAAATTCCTAAATATCCATCAAAAGTAGGGGTTATAACATCTCCGACTGGTGCGGCTGTAAGAGATATAATGAGTATTCTTGCAAGACGATATCCATTAGCTGAAGTTGTTTTTTATCCGGTACAGGTACAGGGGGATGGAGCGGAACAACAGCTTATAAACGCAATAGAATATATAGATGCAAAAAAAGCTGCCGATGTAATAATAATTGGCAGAGGCGGCGGGTCTATTGAAGATTTATGGGCATTTAATAGTGAAAAATTAGCAATTGCTATATTTAAATGTGAAATACCGGTTATATCGGCTGTAGGCCATGAAACCGATTTTACTATATGCGATTTTGTCGCCGATTTGCGCGCGCCTACACCTTCAGCTGCAGCTGAATTGGCTGTACCTGATTTGTCAGAGCTTATAATGCATCTGAAAAATCTGATTATAAATCTTACTAATAATTATCTTAAAATAATTGATGATAAAAAAGATAAACTAACCGAGCTGATATCACATCGTTCTATAAAATATCCTTTAGAATTAATAGACATAAGAAGACAGGATTTAGATAATTATACAAAACGTTTGATGGATGCATATAATACAAAAATAAAAACTTCTGTATCAGAATATAAACATATAATTTCAAAACTGGATGCATTAAGTCCGCTTAAGGTATTGGCAAGGGGATATGCAATTGTACAAAGCGATAATAAAATAATAAAATCTGTTAAAGAGGCTGAAAAAGACGATCAAATAAACGTACGATTATCAGATGGTAATATGAAATGTATAATAAATGAAATAAATTACGTAAAATAATGGTGGGATAATATGTCAGATAAAATTGAAAATATGAATTATGAAAAAGCTATAGAACGTCTCGAAGAAATAGTAATTTTATTAGAAAATGGCGATCAACCGCTCGATGATTCGATAAAACTGTTTGAAGAAGGGACAAGCCTTGCGCAAAGATGTAATAATTTATTAGAAAATGCGCAACAAAAAATTGTTACATTAACAGCAAAAGAAAATGAAGTTTAAAGAGGTTTAATATGTCAATAGAAAAAATGCTTAAAGATTATTCTGATAAAGTAAATACAAAATTGCAACAACTGTTGCCTAAATCAGATGCATTTGGTATTTCAGATATAGCTGAAGCCATGAGATACAGTATATTATCAGGAGGTAAACGGATACGTCCTGCTTTAACTATGGAATTTTGCAGTGTATGCGGAGAAAGGCCTGAAAAAGCTTTATTATTAGCATGCGCTATAGAAATGATACACACATATTCGCTTATACATGATGATTTACCATGTATGGATGATGATAATATGAGAAGAGGTAAGCCGTCATGTCATATAGAATATGGTGAAGCTACGGCATTATTAGCAGGAGATGGGTTATTAACTTTAAGCTTTGAGACGGCTGCGTTATCAAGTTTGCAGCCTGATGCTATTGTTAGGGCAATATCTATATTATCAGGTTTTGCCGGTTATAAAGGTATGATAGGCGGACAGATGATTGATTTAAAATCTGAGGGTAAGGATATAGATATAAATACCTTAAATGATATGATATTAGGAAAAACTTGTGCATTATTCAGAGCTTGTGCAGCGCTTGGCTGTATAGCTGGCAGCGCAGATGCAACCCAATGCCAGGCAGCAGACGATTATGCTAAATATCTTGGACTTACATTTCAAATCGTTGACGATATACTTGACGTAACAGGGGATCCGGATAAATTAGGAAAGAATACGGGAAAAGACGCCCAGCAGGAAAAATCTAATTATGTAACGGTATATGGTATTGATAAAGCAAGAAAAATAGCTGAACAATATAATTTTAAGGCTAAAGAGGCTTTGAAGATATTTGACGGTGATACATCAAAATTATTAGATTTAGCTGATTATTTATTAAAAAGGTCTATGTAAACATTAATTATAAAGGATTTTAACCTGTAAGAGATAGAAGGTGAGTAAAAATGCAGTTTTTAGATGAACTTTTTTCCAATTATGTTCTTAATGCTTCTCTTGCTGCATGGTTTATAGCGCAGCTTATAAAAACAATAATAACTTTAGTTTTTACAAAGAAGCTGGTATTGGAACGTATGGTAGGAGCTGGCGGAATGCCAAGCGCACATTCAGCTACAGTATGTGCATTAACGGTATCCATGTCCAGGGCTACAGGTATAAGCTCACCGGAGTTTGCTTTGGCTGTATTGTTTGCCACAGTAGTTATGTATGATGCTATGGGGGTAAGAAGAGCTGCAGGAGAACATGCAAAAGTTATAAATGCAATGTTGGATGACTGGGATGAACAGATTGAAGAAATAACAGATAAAATTAAAAATAAAAATAAAGACAATAAAAAAGAAGATAAAACTCATAACGAGGATACAAAGAAAACTAAAGAACAAATGGGTAAATATACGCATAAAGACACATATAAACATGTTAATATAAAAGAAAAAGACATAGATTTGGATAATGTAGAGCTTAAAGAATATTTAGGACATACTCCTTTAGAAGTATTCGCAGGAGCTTTATTAGGAATAGTGGTAGCATTAATAGTACCTAAATAAGAAGTTATAAAGAATACATTAAATGAATATTTTTGTTGGATAATATATTGCTTTATACAAATTTAATTGATATAATGTATAAAGATTCATCGAAGGAGGCATATTATTGGACTCTGAAAAATTATTGGATACAATAAATTCTCCTGATGACCTTAAAAAACTTGATTATAAACAGCTTGATAGATTATGCGGAGAAATCCGTGAAATGATGATAAATTCCATATCAAAAACCGGAGGACATCTTGCATCAAACTTAGGAGTAGTAGAATTAACAGTTGCTATTCATAAAGTGTTTCATTCTCCGGATGATCAAATTGTATGGGATGTCGGACATCAATGCTATACACATAAAATATTAACCGGTCGTGCTGATAAATTTAATACATTAAGGCAGGAAGGCGGGTTATCCGGCTTTCCAAAACCATGTGAAAGCGAGCATGATGCATTTATAGCGGGCCACAGCAGTACTTCTATATCGGCGGCGTTAGGATTAGCTAAAGCTAAAAGCTTGCAGGGCAATAATGACGATTATACAATCGCAGTTATAGGTGATGGTTCGCTTACCGGAGGCCTTGCATATGAAGCACTTAATAATGCCGGAAGAAGTCATGAAAAACTAATTGTTATACTTAATGATAATAAGATGTCCATATCAAAAAATGTCGGTGCAGTAGCCCGGCATTTAGCTGTTACAAGGTCAAAACCGTTATATTTCCGTATAAAATTAGGAGTGGAACGTTTTCTTTTAAAAATACCTAAAATAGGCAGAACTATAGCGGGATGGATTATAAGGTTTAAGGCATGGATTAAAAGTATATTGTATAATAATACATTATTTGAGAATATGGGTTTTGCATATCTTGGCCCGGTTGATGGCCATGATATAAAAACTTTATGCGAAGTTCTTCAGTCAAGCAAAAATATCCGACGTCCGGTTGTACTGCATGTTTGTACAACTAAAGGAAAGGGATATTCGTTTGCAGAAAATGATCCTAAACATTTTCATGGAATAGGATGTTTTGATATTCAAACAGGCGATGATGAACACAGCAGTAATAATTTTTCCGAATATTTTGGACAAGCATTGTGTGAATTTGCTGAGAAAGATGACAGAATATGCGCAATAACCGCAGCAATGGTTCCGGGGACAGGATTATCCAAATTTGCTAAACTTTATAGGGAACGTTTATTTGACGTCGGTATAGCTGAAGCTCATGCGGCTACATTTTCAGCGGGGTTAGCAAAAAACGGTATGCTTCCTGTATTTGCTGTATATTCAACATTTGCTCAGAGATGTTATGACCAGATTATACATGATGCAGCGTTGCAAAAATTAAATGTAGTTTTTGCTATAGACAGAGCGGGTATAGTAGGTGAAGACGGAGAAACGCATCAAGGATTATTTGATGCTGCTTTTTTAAATTCGATACCTAATGTTACTATATTAGCTCCCTCATCATATATTGAAATTAGAGATATGCTTTATAAAGCAATATATCAAATAGACGGAGTTGTTGCTTTGAGATATCCGAGAGGTTCAGAATATAAATTACCAGATGATTATATATATGAAGGCGAAAAATGGTATGTATATGGTAATAAACATGCTAAATATGCAATAGTAACATATGGAAGAATATTTGCAAATGCATGTAATGCTGCTAAAATGGCGGCTGAACATGGGATAGATATATGTGTATTAAAGCTTAATACTATAAAGCCTATCAGCAAAGATACCATAGAATATTCTTTGCAGTTTGACAAAATATTTTTTATGGAAGAAGGAATGGGCCAGGGCGGTATAGGCGAACATTTTTTGAATATGTTAAATATGGAAAAATATCATGGAGATTTTATCCTTACAGCTATAAAAGATGAATTTGTACCTCAATCAACCGTTCAAAAAGGATTGGAAAAATATTCTCTGGATGTAAATGGAATGTTTAATACTATTTTGGAGGAATGCCGCAATGACAGATAAAAAAAGGTTAGATATTGCGGTTACTGAAAGAGGATATACAGAAAGCCGTGAAAAAGCTAAAGCTTTAATAATGTCAGGGCTTGTATATGTAGACGGTCAAAAGGCTGATAAACCTGGCATGAATATAAATGAGTCACAAAAAATAGAAGTACGCGGTGAAGATATGCCATTTGTAAGCCGCGGAGGATATAAACTTGATAAAGCTATAAAATCATTTAATATAGATCTAAAAAATAATATTTGTATGGATATAGGCGCATCAACAGGAGGTTTTACCGACTGTATGCTGCAAAATGGAGCTATAAAAGTTTATTCTGTTGATGTAGGATATGGCCAGCTTGCATGGAAATTGCGTTCTGACCAACGTGTTATTAATATGGAAAGAACTAATATTCGATATGTTGAACAAAAGGATATTGATGATAAACTAGATTTTGCAAGCATAGACGTATCATTTATTTCGTTAAAGCTTGTTCTGCCTGTATTAGCAAAATTATTAAAACAGGATGGACATGCCGTATGTTTAATAAAACCGCAATTTGAGGCTGGTAAAGGTAAAGTAGGGAAAAAAGGTGTTGTCCGCGAACCGGAAATACATATAGAAGTAATCAATAATGTATTTGAATTTACATTGGCAGCTGGATTTGAAATTGTAGGATTAGATTTTTCTCCTATTAAAGGACCACAGGGTAATATAGAATATTTAATGTATATAAAATTGACAGATAAGCCACAGATATGTAAAGAAATATCAATACAGAATATTGTAAAAACATCTCATGATACTTTATAAATTTCTTAATTTACTAAATTACATAAAGGAATGAACTGGCTTTGAATATATCCATTATCCCTAATATGGAAAAGGTTAATACAAGTGAAAATTTAACCCGTATTTTTGAAAAATTATCTTCATTAAATGCAGATATATGTATGAATGCAGATAATTATAAGTATTTTAAGGATTTATCTATTCAATGGTATGATAATGATTCTGATATGTTTTTAAACAGCGATATATGTATAGTGCTCGGCGGGGATGGAACTATTATACATGCAGCGAAAAATGCAGCTATATATAATAAACCGGTATTAGGGATAAATGTAGGCAGGCTTGGTTTTCTTGCTGGACTTGAAATTGATGAAATTGATAAGCTTGACGCTTTATTTAATAATAAATATAAAATTGAAAGGCGTATGATGTTGGAAATATCAACAGATGATAAAACTGAATATGCATTAAATGATGTGGTAATATCAAAATCAATTCCAGGCAGAATAGCTGATTTTAAGCTGTTATTAAATGAAAAACCAATTGTATCCTATAGAGCAGATGGAATAATAGTATCAACTCCAACCGGATCCACAGCATATTCGCTTTCATCAGGCGGACCAGTTATTGATCCGCAAATGCAGTGTATACTTGCAACGCCTATATGTTCTCATTCATTGGTATCGCGCTCAATATTATTCAGGGATGATTCCAAATTGAGCGTATATGTTCCGTCATATTCCGTTGAAAAGGGTAGTATAACAATAGATGGCCAATATATAGAACAGTTAGAATATAATCAAAATGTAAATATAAAAAAAGCAGATAAATATGCATTAATTATAAGGATAAAAGATGCTAACTTTTATCAGACGCTTAATGAAAAATTAATGGATAGGAGAAAATAGTATGAAGACGCGAAGACAAGCAAAAATACTTGAATTAATACTTTTGAAGCCTATCGATACACAAGAAGAATTGCTAAGCGCTTTAAAGGAAAGCGGATTCGATGTAACGCAGGCGACTATTTCAAGGGATATTAAAGAATTAAGGCTGATAAAAACTCTTGACAGCGATGGACATTACCGGTATTCAACCGGACATCATGATTTTAATGGAATATCTTCTAAATTTCATTCAATATTTGTCGATTCAGTTTTATCTATTGATTATGCTAATAATATAACGGTAATAAAATGTTTTCCAGGTATGGCCCAAGCTGCATGCGCAGCTTTAGATTCAATGAAATGGGATGGAGTTGTAGGTACTTTAGCAGGGGAAGATACTATTATTATAATAGCTCGCAGCGAAGAACATTCTATACAGCTTACAACTGATTTAAAAAAGCTAATTAGCAGCAGGTGATTAAATGCTTAAAAGCTTAAATATAAGGAATATTGCAGTAATAGAAAAAGCAGATATTGAATTTGAAAAAGGCCTTAATGTATTGACCGGAGAAACAGGCGCCGGCAAATCTATTATTATAGATTCTATCAACGCTATATTAGGGGAAAGGACTTCCCGTGAGATAGTGCGTACTGGCGCGCCTTTTGCAAGAATTACTGCATTTTTTACGGATATTCCAGAAAGCGTAAAACATCAGATTGAAGATTTAGGCTATGAATGTGATGAAGATAATATAATTATACAAAGGGATATTAATCCAGACGGCAGGGGAAATGTAAAGATTAACGGCGTACCGGCTACAGTATCAATATTAAAACAAATAGGCCGGCTGCTTATTAATATACATGGCCAGCATGACAGCCAGGCGTTATTATCGCCGGAGATGCATTGTTCTTATCTTGATAGGCTGGGTAATTTGCAGGATATTTTATTACTATACCAGAATGTTTATAAAAATATGTGTTCTATTAAAAATGAAATAAACAGGATAACAATGGATGAAGAAGAAAAATCCAGAAAGATTGATTTGTTATCTTATCAGATAAACGAGCTTGAACAGGCTGATATAATAGAAGGCGAGAAAGAAGAATTAATAAAACGTAAATCTCTTATACAAAACAGCGAGAATATTATTTCAGCAGTTGAAAATACATATGCGGCGATAAACGGTGGAGATGATTTTGACGGGATAAAATCAATGCTGGAAAATGCAGTATCACAGACAACTTCAATCTCCAATATATATCCGGAAATTGCTGATATTTCATCCGGATTAAACGATATGGTATACCAAATTGAAGAATATTCTGATAAATTAAGAGAAATAGCCGATAATGCGGAATATAATCCTATGGAGCTTGAACAAATTGAAGATAGATTGGATTTATTATATAGATTAAGTAAAAAATACGGCTCTGACGAAGCTGATATGCTTGAATATCTTGAAAAAGCTAAACAAGAGCTTGAACAGATAGAATTATCAGATGAAAACCGTAAAAAATTACAGGTACAATATGATGAAATAGAAATTGAGGCAGAAAAATTAGCAAAAGAATTATCAGGTAAGCGTTCGCAAATTGGTAAGGAATTTGCTCAGAAAGTACAAAACGAGCTTGATTTTCTTGATATGCCAAATGTAAAAATTGAGATATCCCATCAGCTTACAGCTTTAGGTCCTGATGGTATGGATAAAATAGAATTTCTTATAGCTACAAATGCAGGAGAACCTCCAAAACCGCTTGCAAAAATAGCATCAGGCGGAGAATTATCAAGAATAATGTTGTCTATTAAGAATATTTTAGCTGATAACGATGATATTGGTACAATGATATTTGATGAAATTGATACAGGTATAAGCGGACGTGCAGCGCAAAAAGTAGGAATAAAACTGCGTCAAACTGCAAAAGGAAGGCAGATTATCTGCGTTACCCATTCAGCTCAAATATCAGCTCAGGCTAATCATCATTATTTTATAGAAAAACATACTTTAAACGGCAGAACTTTTACTAAAGTTAGAAAGCTTACTTATGAAGGCCGTATAAGAGAGATTGCAAGAATAATAAGCGGCGATAGTATTACTGAATCGGTATTGAAAAATGCTCAGGAAATGATAGATTCTGTTAAATCATAATAGGTGTTGACAAAATGTGTTTTATATGTTTTAATCATACTCAATGGCAATGATGGGAAGAAGTAACGTAATTCTTTAGCTTTTAGAGAGGTTCTGGCTGGTGAAAAGAACTGCAAAGTTTATGTGAAATACATCTCGGAGCTGTATACTTGAAATTTTTTAGTAGGGTATACCAGGTGCGCCTGTTACAGCGTCAGGGTATATTTTTATGTACCTGTTAAGGCGTTTTTGGTGACAAAAACGTAAATTGAGGTGGTACCACGGTTAATTCCGTCCTCTGTCCTATGAAACGGACAGAGGATTTTTTTATACCTTTGTACGTTTCGTAATTTTGATATAATTATAAAAAAGGAGAAGAGAAACAGAAATGAACGTTTATGACGAACTCAAAGCAAGAGGTATGATTGCTCAAACAACTCATGAAGAAAAAATACGCGAATTATTAAATAATGAAAAGATTACGTTTTATATCGGCTTTGATCCTACGGCTGACAGCCTTCATGTAGGACATTTTCTTCAGCTTATGGTAATGGCGCATATGCAGAAAGCTGGACATAGGCCGATAGCTATACTTGGCAGCGGTACTGCTATGGTAGGCGATCCTACTGGTAAAACTGATATGAGAAAAATGATGACTCAGGAAACAATACTTCATAATGCAGAATGTTTTAAAAAACAGATGCGTAATCTAGTTGATTTTACTGATGGCAAAGCATTAATGCTTAATAACGGAGACTGGTTGTTAAAACTTAATTATATTGAATTTTTAAGGGATATAGGAGTACATTTTTCAGTTAACAGGATGCTTACGGCGGAATGCTTTAAATCCCGCCTTGAAAGAGGCCTTTCCTTTATTGAGTTTAATTATATGCTTATGCAAAGCTATGACTTTTTGAAATTATACCAGGATTATGGATGTATTATGGAATTAGGCGGAGATGATCAATGGTCTAATATAATCGGAGGTATTGAGCTTGTACGCCGTGCTTTAGGCAAAGATGTATATGGTATGACATTTAATCTGCTTACAACAAGCGATGGACGTAAGATGGGTAAAACTGAAAAGGGCGCTGTATGGCTTGATCCGAAAAAAACATCTCCTTATGAATTTTTCCAGTATTGGCGTAATATCGACGATGCAGATGTAATCCGCTGCATGAAAATGCTTACATTTGTTTCGGTTGAAGAAATTGAAGAGATGGCTAAATTAGAAGGCAGCCAGTTAAACAGCGTTAAGGAACGTTTAGCTTATGAAGTCACTAAGATAATTCACGGCCAGGAAGAAGCGGATAAAGCTTTGCAGGCTGCTAAAGCGTTATTTGGCGCAGGTGTTGATACGGAAAATATGCCTTCTACAGAAATAGCTGCTGATTTATTTATAGATAACGCTGTATCGGTTATAGATCTGCTTGTTGCAACAGGTTTAGTTACTTCAAAAGGCCAGGCAAGACGTCTTATTGAACAGGGCGGCATTACAGTTGATGATGAAAAGATAAAAGATTTTAATGAGACTATAAGTATAGATAAATTTGATAAGGGATATGTTGTAATCAGAAAAGGTAAAAAGGTATTCCATAAAGCAGTAAAAGCATAAATATGCATTATATTAGTGAAAATAGCTCCATCCTATTAATAGGATGGAGCTATTCCATTTTTTTAATTTTATGTAAAAATTTTATAATAATTATAGTTTTTTTGTCAAAATTTTAAATAAATATTGAAGAATTTTTGTGAGTGTGGTATGATATATCGAAATAAAATTATTAAAATGAGGAATGTCTATAAGAGAAAATTTATAAAATTTTATTAATTAACATGAGTGGGTGGTGTGAAAATGGAAAATAAAACGGTGAATGAAATTATTGATACTGAAATAAAAGCTGCTGAGATAATAAAAAATGCTGAAAAGAAATCTTCAATAATTAATGATGATTGCAAAAAACAATGTCAAGATATATTATCACAAGCAGTTAAGGCAGCAAAAGCTGAAGCTGAAGATATGCTGAATAAAGCCCAGAAAAGCGGACAGATTAAAGCAACGGTAATTTTATCAGAATATGATTCTCAAATTGAAAAATTAAAACAGGACGCCAATAAAAATAGTGAGGATGCTATTAAAGCGGTTATATCATCAATTATGCAAATATAAATTATAATGCGGCAGTAACGCAAATAAAGGTGGTGTCAGAAAATTGATTTTACCAATGAAACGCGTTTATATATTCGGATTAAAAAGCTGCCGAAAAAAAATATTGGAATTATTACAGAGAAGGCAGGCTATAGAAGTTATTGACGCGCCTGATGATCAATTAAAATTAACTCATCAGGATACAACTCAGCAAATATCAATGTTTGACCGCAATATTTCATTGGCACAGTCTGCATTATCTCTGCTTGACGAATATGCACCGGTAAAAAAACCGTTATTTGCTCCAAGAAGAGATATGTCTACAGATGAGTTCGGTAAAAAAATAGGTGAATTTGATAAAATTTTAAAAAAATGCACTGATCTTCATAACTTAGCAAAAACAATATCGGACTGTAAAGCGGCAAATATCAGGATAGAAGATCATATACTTGCGTTAGAACCTTGGCTTAATTTAGATATACCTATGAATTTTAAAGGCACACAAACTACAAGCTCTTTTATTGGCACAATACCAAGCCAGGTTACATTAGAACAAATTATTGAACAATTACCTGATTTGCCACAAGAAGCTGATATCAATATTATCAGTGCATCCAGGGAACAGACATGTATTCATGTTTTAGCGCATAAATCGTGTGCTGAAGAAATCGAAGGGCAGCTAAGGAAATTAGGTTTTTCAAGGCCAGGATGGTCTTTATCTCATTTAATATGCGAAGAAAAGATACAGCGGTTAAATAAAGAAATTAAT
>CALWVB010000084.1 GCA_944384895.1 uncultured Clostridia bacterium
TCTATTCAATGATGGATTCTCCAAACAAAGCATCTATCTTCTATGGCCCAATCCTTCTCGCAGGTACAGAAAGCAACAGCTTATCTGCACTCCGTGAAATCACATTAAGCGATGAAGATCTCGGCAAAACAATTTCTGGCGATCCTTCAAAACTTCAGTTCAGAATTGAAGGCGAAAACTTCACACTTAAACCATTCTGGGAATATGACACAGAACGTTATTCTGTTTACTATGATGTAACTCTTACAGATATTAATACAGATTATGTTCAGACATATGCTTACACAGATAAAGATGCTTATACTCCAAACAGCACTATTCAGGTAACAGTTATGGCTCCTGAAGATGCTTATGATGTAAGCTTCACAAATGAATATGGCAAAGAGCTTGGTAAAGCATTTGTTGATTATCAATTAGGTCCAGATGGATATTCAACATGGGTATATAACATTGCTATCGGTACAAAAGGAACACGTACAATCAATGTAAACGTTGATATGGGCGAAGGTATGGTAAAAGAAGCAGAATTTACAGTAAATATCGTTGATCAAATCTCCGATTCTACTGCAAAACCTGAAATCTTAGATGCATATCTTACAGACAATGTAAAGATCGTACGTACTAACTCCATGTTCAAAGTAACTGTTGAAACATCAGCAAGTGTAACTGGTGTTAAATTCACAAATGAATATGGCAGCGATATGGGTAAAACACTCATAAGCAAGACTGAAAATGGCGATACAATCGAATACGTTTATGCTATGAGCATTGGTTCTAAGGGTGCACCTCGTGTAATCAATATCAGCGGCATTGATGGTTCTGGTAATGTATTCGCAACTGATAAATCAGTATCAGTTATTGTTATAAAATAAATTTTTATTAAATATTAATTTAGTTTTATAACTAATTTAAAAAGATTTCCCGAGAAATATCTCGGGAAATCTTTTTTTATTGATTTACATTTATTCCTTTTGATACCTGAACTATACTATTCCATGTAATAGGGCCAACTATGCCGTTAACTGGCAAATCATATTCAGTTTGAAATGCTATTACTGCTGCTTCTGTAGCTTCATCAAATACACCAGTAACCTGTACAGGAGGTATTGATGGATCATTACGTGCGGCTCGTTGTAGAAACATTTGTAAATCTTCTACATCATCCCCTTGCATACCTAATGATAAAAATCTACCTGGATAAATTTCGCTGCTAAACGATAATAAATCTGGTGGTAAATTATTAATAGTATTATTATATGCTGCAATTAATGCATTCCATGTAAATCTATCCATAATTCCCGTAGGTTCTAATCCATTTTGTTCTTGAAATGCTCTAACTCCCTGTACTGTATTTTGATCATATATTCCATCAACTGTTACAAATGGTATATTTTCATCAAAAAATCCTATAACCGCTAAATAATACTGTACTACTCTTACCTGATCACCAACATCTCCTTCTTGTAACGTTTCAGAATAGATTGGCTCTACTTCTTCTAAAGTAATACCTTCGGAATATAAGTCGGCTAATCTTTTAACTGCATTATATACAAACTTTATTTTATACCAGGTAGCTTTACCAACAATACCATCAACAGTTAAATTGAATATTTCCTGAAATTTTCTAACTGCAGCATCTGTTTGTACATTAAAAAATCCATTAGTCTCTTCGATAGTTGGAATAGCCGGATAATTTCTTGCAATACGGTTTAATTGTCTTTGAATTAATGCTACATCATCCCCTGCACTTCCCAATCTAAGAGGTATGCCTGGATATGAAGCTATTACTCCTTGTACAGGTGCACCAAAAACTATATTTATATCATCGCCATAATAATATTGTAAGATTTCATAAGGTAACATACCCTGATTAGCTAATTCAACTGTACCCCATTGAGATAAACCTTCGCATGTAGTAGTTGTGCCATTGCAAAAACTTGTAAAATACGGCTGTATTGTACCTTGTCTTACTACATAATCATTAAAAATATTATCAACAATTTCACTTATATTTTCAAAGACATCACGGCCTTCAATAAATTTTTGATCATATTGTGTAGTATTTGTTATATCAAAATCATATCCTTGGCTTGGATACCATTCAGTATAAATTCTATTTAATGCAAAAGTAATCTGAGCTAATATATTAGCCCGCAAAGCATTCTCCGGCCAGGTTGGATATATTTCACTTGATGCAACATTTTTTATGTAATCTACAAAAGGTACTTGTATATTCCTTGCAGGCTCATTTGGCAAACCTAAATGTACGGTTATGAACTCTGGTATTACTGGAGTAACAGGCATATATCATCACTCCTTTTGTTATTGATTATTTATTCCTCTTGGAATAAGTCTAACTGGTTGAATTGATTTTACCCCATCAAATATAGGCACTTGCCTAAATTCTATTGTATTAAAATCTGGATGAAATGCTTTAACATTATAAGTTGCAAATGATAACGCTCCTGTTGGTGATTGTGATAATCTTCTATCAATTGTTGGTAATTCAAGATTATCTACTATACCATTTTCATTTGTGCTTACAGTATAAAATACTCTATCCATATCGGAAAATTGTTTACTAATTATTATTTTTACATTTTGTACTGGCGTAGAAAGGCTGCCTGCAAAAGCTTGTAGTTTTAAATATCCCCTACTTGTATTAATATTTCGAAATTGTTCATAAGTCATTAATTCTTCTTCTTTATCAGTAAAAGGTTCATCTTCTATTACTATTTCATCTTCACTAGGATAATCTATAGGCATATCTGTTTGCTCTTGAATATTTGGTGTTGGCATCGCTGTATTGTTTTGATTTTCTATATTTTGTTGTGTTGTATTATTATTTATTTCTGTTTGCTCTAATTGTTGTTCATCATTAGATTGCATATTATTTTGTTGATTATTATCTTGCTGTTGATTAGTTTCAGTTGTAATTTGTTGATTAGTTTGTACTGGTATCGCAGGTCCATATATATCCTCTTCGTTCTGATCGCTTACTATTTGTGTGTTTTCTACACTTGACTTATTATTAAATTCATCTGCTTGATGGTATAATGGCATTTGTCCTCCTCTTTTTGCCATATTCATTATTTCATCCCTATATCTTTTAACCATCTCTTGAAAATTATTATCCATATGTAATATCACGCCTTTCTGCAAATATATTTACTAATTTTATAAATATAATTAATAATCAACATCTTATGGCCTTTATTTTTATATTATGTTTAATTATTATTTTTTGTGCAGAAAATTATTGTTTTTTATATTTATTTATGCAATAAAAATAATTATATTACATTATATATTAAAAATATTCTACATAAGACTTAATAAATATAATGAGAGCTAATATGGTAATATAAACCAAACTTCCTATATTTACCGATAGACTGAACTTATATTCTCTTTGTATAATATTAATATACAAACGTTTGTTCTGGTCTGTGGAGTAATTATGGAAAGAGTTGTTCTTCATTCTGATTTAAATAATTTTTATGCTTCTGTAGAATGTTTATATAATCCGAAACTGCGTGGAAAACCTGTAGCAGTTGTAGGAGATCCGGAAGTACGTCATGGTATAGTCCTTGCAAAAACTTATGAAGCAAAAGCTTATGGCGTTCAAACAGGTAATCCATTATGGATGGCTAAACAAATGTGTCCGGATATTATATTTGTTGAACCACATTATGATTTATATCTTAAATATTCAAACATGGCCAAAAAAATATATAGCCAATATACTAACCAGGTAGAACCATATGGTATTGATGAATGCTGGTTGGATGTAACTGGCAGTACTCATTTATTTGGTGATGGAAAAGCTATTGCTGACAAGATACGTAAACAAATTAAGTCCGAACTTGGTATAACAGTATCCGTAGGAGTAAGTTATAATAAGATATTTGCCAAACTTGGAAGTGATATGAAAAAGCCGGATGCTACTACAGTTATTACAAGTAAACATTTTAAAGAGATTGTCTGGCCTTTATCTGTAAGCGATCTTTTATATGTAGGCCGGGCAACACATAATAAACTAAAACGATGCGGTATTTATACAATAGGCGATCTTGCTAAAGCAGATCAAAAGCTGCTTCAATATATTCTTGGTAAAAATGGAATTATGTTATGGATGTTTGCTAATGGATTAGATACTTCTCCAGTATCTAATATTGGTGCAAAATCTTTAATTAAATCTATTAGTAATAGTACTACGGCTCCCCGTGATTTAATAACAGATGAAGATATCAAAATCACTTTATATGTGCTCTGTGAAAGTGTATCATCAAGAATGCGGGAATATGGATTTGTATGCAAAACCGTTCAAATAGGTATAAGAGACAACGAATTACACAGTTATGAACGCCAAGGAAGTTTATTTTATCCTAACCGTACTTCAAAAGCATTATTTGAAAAAGCATTTGAACTATATAAACAAAACCATACTTCAGGTAAACCAGTTCGTTCCCTAAGTGTACGCGCATGTAATCTATCTCTTCAGGAAAATGAACAGTTATCTTTTCTTCCTGATATATCTGAGATACAAAAGCAGGAAGAAATTGAAAATGCAATGGATAATATACGTAGACGATTCGGACATTTTTCTATTCAACGCGGTATTTTACTTTCAGACAAATATTTATCAAATCTAAATCCAAAAGAAGACCATATAATCCATCCTGAATCTTTTTTTAATTAAAATCAATAAGATTATATTTATATTTACCAGATTATACAATGTCCATAGTAATAAATATCTTAAAATATAAGCTTAAATAATTAAAAATATTCAAAAAAACGTGTTAAACAACTAATCTTAATAAAAAATATACGATCAAAAGTACCTCTGATGCGAAGGGGCGCCTGCGCAGCGCATCTTTTGATGCGCTAAAAGCAAAATAATAAGCTGATAATTTAGCCCTGAATAAGAATTTAATATAAGTATTGTCTTAATAACAATATCTTTATATATCATATTATTTTGCATAAAGCAGCCATATTTTATATGGCTGCACGCAGGCGCCCCACTTAAAAGTAACGTTAGCGGTGAATGCTTTTACAATAAATATATTATTCTACCCTTTTATAATTTGTTATTAACTATTGCTAATATAATTTGTTTTCGCTATACTGTTCAATATATAATACTTGCAATATTAAATGTAATGATATTATTGAAATAATGGTAGCGTAGAATAAGGAGCAATAAAATGAGCGAAAAAATTTTAGTAGTAGATGATGAAAAAGAAATCGCTGATTTAATCGAAGTCTATTTAAAAAATGATGGGTATACTGTATATAAATATTATAATGGAATAGATGCTCTAAAATGTATCGATGAAATACAATTGGATTTAGCTATATTAGATGTAATGCTTCCTGATATTGATGGTTTTCATCTTTGCCAAAAAATTAGAGAGAAATTTTATTATCCTGTTATTATGCTTACTGCAAAAGTTGAAGACGGTGATAAAATTATGGGTTTAACATTGGGTGCTGATGATTATATTACAAAACCATTTAATCCTTTAGAAGTTATTGCAAGAGTAAAAACTCAATTAAGAAGATATATGCGTTATAATAATCCTGCTTTAAGACAAATAACTGAGAAAAATGAATATGATATTCGTGGATTAGTTATTAATAAAGATAATCATAAGTGTTTTTTATATGAAAAAGAGATACAATTAACTCCAATCGAATTTTCTATTCTTTGGTATTTATGTGAACATCAAGGCAAAGTTGTACCATCAGAAGAATTGTTTGAAGCTGTATGGAAAGAAAAATATTTTAACAATAACAATACTGTTATGGCTCATATTGGGCGATTACGGGAAAAACTAAATGAACCGGCAAAAAATCCAAAGTTTATTAAAACAATATGGGGTGTAGGTTATGAAATTGAAAAGTAAATCAAAAAATGCATTTCATATTCTCTTGGTTTTTCTTATGCTTGTTATTGTAATTTTTTTCGTCTTTTTCTTTTTTGATAACGTTTTAAACGGTATGTTTGTAGATTGGTTTGAAAATAATTATATGACAACATTTGAAGAATATATCCCTGATGTAGGGAAAGTAGGCATTATACGCCGACTAAATTGGGACCAGTTAAAACAGCTACTTTTTATTGTATTAATAAGTATTCTTTTTATTGGAATGATTATTATTATATTAGTATCGCATCTTTATGCTAAATCCAAAGTAAAAAAGAATACTAAAGAAATTGGTCAAATGCTACATGAATATATTTTATCTTCAAAAGATGTATCGGATGTATTTCCAGAGAAATATAATGAAATTGCAACACAAATATCTGAAATAAAAACACAGATGAGAAAGCATGAACAAATATTAAAAGAAGAAACTGCACGAAAAAATGATTTAATTTTATATCTTGCCCATGATTTAAAAACACCGCTTGCATCTGTAATTGGTTACTTAAATTTACTTCGTGACGAAAGTCAAATACCACAAGAATTACGTGAAAAATATCTATCAATTTCATTAGAAAAAGCAGAGCGGCTTGAAGATTTAATTAATGAATTTTTTGAAATTGCACGGTTTAATTTATCAGATATTACATTACAATACAGTAAAATCAATTTAACACGATTACTGGAACAGTTAATTTATGAATTTAAACCAATGTTAAAAGAAAAAAATCTTAATTGTAATCTTAATGCTGCTAATGATATCATCTTTAAATGCGATGCTAATAAAATCCAGCGTGTATTTGATAATCTTTTACGAAATGCCGTTATTTACAGCTTTGATAATACCTGCATAAATATTTCTGTTTCTCAACAGAAAAGCAATCTTATTATTAAGTTTATTAATCATGGCGATACTATCCCTAAAGAAAATTTAGACCGTATATTTGAACAATTTTATAGGCTTGATCTTTCGCGCAATACTACCAGCGGCGGAGCTGGTTTAGGTCTTGCTATTGCTAAGCGGATTATTGAGCTTCATAAAGGTACAATTATTGCAAAAAGTCAAAATGAGTTGATTGAATTTATAGTTACACTTCCTGTTTTGTAGGAAAATCGTAAGAATTTCTATAGAAAATCAATAGAATACTTTATATATAAACAAATAAATAACACTCTTGTTCTTGATAAAATATTTATCAAAGCAAGAGTGTTTTTTTGTTTTATTCTAAATAGATGTTTAATAAAGAGGTATGTAAAATGAAAAAGAAAAAAATAGCCGTTATCTTTGGCGGACATTCAACAGAATATGCCGTATCACTTCAATCTGCATATTCAGTTCTTAATAATATTAATAAGGACAAATTGGATATCATCCCCATCGGAATTACTAAAAAAGGTGAATGGTATCACTACACAGGAGAATATAAGAATATTTCTAATAATACCTGGTTTAAAGATAAATCAAAAATATTACCTATTATTATTTCTCAAAGCCGTTTAATAAAAGGTTTCTTAGAATTTAATTTAGATAAATATACCATAATCAATATTGATTTAGTATTCCCTGTATTACATGGTAAAAATGGAGAAGACGGTACTTTACAAGGATTATTTGAATTAGCAGGGATACCTGTTATTGGATGTAATACACTCTCCTCTGCCCTTTGTATGGATAAAAACAGAGCGCATAAGCTTGTAAGTGTTGAAGGAATATCAGTGCCAAAATCAATAACCTTCAAATATTTTGAAAAAGAAACCGCTCTAAATCAAATTGCAGAAAATTTAACTTATCCTATTTTTATAAAACCTGTCCGTTCAGGATCATCATTCGGGATAACAAAGGTTACGAAAAAACAGGATCTTGATAGCGCTATAGAACTAGCATTTAAATATGATGACGAAGTTATCGCAGAACAGGCGGTTGATGGATTTGAAGTAGGCTGCGCTATACTTGGCAACAATGTATTGACAATAGGAAGAGTAGATGAAATTGAACTATCAGGCGATTATTTTGATTATACAGAAAAATATACGCTAAAAACTTCAAAAATCCATATGCCCGCTAGAATTGATGATAAAACAGAAAAAAAGATACAACAAATTGCTGTATCCATATATAAGGCGCTGGGATGCTCTGGTTTTGCCAGAGTAGATATGTTTTTAACTCCATCCGGCGATATTATTTTTAATGAAGTAAATACCATACCAGGCCTCACGTCGCATAGCCGTTATCCTAATATGATGAAAGGAATCGGATTGTCTTTTTCTGAAATGCTGGACAAGCTGATTAGTTTATATATTTAATTATGAAAATTATACTTGAAAACGAAAAAATATATCATGGAAATCTAGTTCTTGTAAATGCACAGTATCCCTTTAAAGATATTAATACAAATAATTTTAAAACTATTACTCCCCGCTTTCCTAATATTTTTCTTCAATATGAGGCATCAAATGCCTTAAATCTTATTTTAAGAAAAATTTCAGCTAACAATGCCATCATTCCTGTAAGCGGATATCGTTCGATAGAAGAACAATCTGAAATATATTATAGTTCACTTAAAGATAATGGGCAAGAATATACAAAAAAATTTGTCGCATTGCCTCACCATAGCGAACATCAAACGGGATTAGCCATTGATTTAGCTCTTAATCAAAAAAATATCGACTTTATATGTCCTAATTTCCCATATGAAGGCATTAGTAATAATTTTAGAAAAGCAGCGCCTTATTATGGATTTATTGAGCGTTATCAAAAAGAAAAAGAAAAAATTACATCAATTGCACATGAACCGTGGCATTTCCGGTATGTTGGATATCCGCATTCAGAAATTATAGTTAAAAAGCATTTTGCGCTGGAAGAATATATTACATTTCTCAAAATATATAGCGAACACAATCGCTTTATATACCTATCAAAAAATAAATCCATAAATGAGATCTATTTTGTCCCGGCAATAAAATACAAAACAATAATAACTTTACCCAAAACATCAAATTATCAAATTTCCGGCAATAACATAGATGGTTTTATTATAACCCTTTGGAGGACAAACATATGAGCAATCATAAAAGTTATACAGGCATTGACCATTTTCGGTTTATTGCCGCTTTATTGATTATTACTATACATACATCTCCATTAGTATCGTATAGTCAAACCAGCGACTTTATATTAACCCGCATTATAGCCCGTGTTGCTGTACCATTTTTTATAATGACATCAGGTTTCTTTTTAATTTCAAGATATACGCGCAATAATGATAAATTAAAAGTCTTTATAAAAAATACTGCTCTTATTTATATAATAGCTATACTGATTTATATTCCAGTTAATATATATAATAATTATTTTACCCAGGATAATATCATACCAAAGTTTTTAAAAGACCTTATCTTTGACGGTACATTCTATCATTTATGGTATCTGCCTGCATCTATACTCGGCGCAGTTATTGCTTGGTATTTAGTTAAACATTTTGACTATAAAAAAGCATTTATAATTACCATAATTCTGTATCTTATAGGTTTATTGGGAGATAGTTATTATGGAATATCTGACAAGATATCTGTTCTCCATAGCTTTTACAGCTTGATTTTTCAACTTTCTGATTATACAAGAAATGGTATTTTCTTTACTCCTGTCTTTTTTGTATTAGGCGGATTTATAGCTGATAATTCATGTAAACTAAGCTTTAAAAAAAGCATATGTGGATTTGGAATCAGTTTTGCTTTGATGTTTTGTGAAGCCATGATATTGCATTATTTTAATCTACAGAAACATGACAGTATGTATATATTTTTGCCATTAAGTATGTATTTTCTATTTCATATTATTTTACATTTTAAAGGAAAACGTCTTATATGGTTAAGAACATTATCTTTAATTATCTACATTATACATCCAATGATGATTATATTAGTACGTCTAATAGCTAAACTGTTTCATTTACAGAACTTATTTATTCAGAACAGTATAATGCATTTTTTACTGGTTTGTGTTATCTCTATTATTTTTGGTATAATTACAACTATCTTTTTTAATAAATATAAATTTAAAAATAAAAAATATATTTCTAATACTGATAGGGCTTATATTGAAATTAATTTAAAAAACTTAGAACATAACGTACATATTCTGCAAAAAGTTATGCCATGCAAATGTCAATTAATGGCTGTAGTAAAAGCAAATGCATATGGCCATGGAGCTTTTGAAATTTCCACTCATCTTGACAAAATAGGTGTAAAAGCCTTTGCTGTTGCTACTATTGATGAAGGTATAAGGCTGCGCAAATATGGTATTCGTGGAGAAATACTAATTCTTGGATATACTGATATTCATCGAGCATCTGAATTAAAAAAATACAATTTAACACAAACTTTAATTGATTATGAATATGCAAATGCTTTAAATAGACAAGGAGTTAATATAAAGGCTCATATTAAAATAGATACCGGTATGCATAGACTTGGAATATCTTACAAAGATTTTAATGCTGTAAAAAATATATTTACACTAAAAAATATTAAAATTAATGGAATCTATACTCATCTATGCTGTTCAGACAGCCTTCATCCTGATGATATTACTTTTACGCGAGATCAGATTAATAAATTCTATCATTTGATTGATATTTTAAAAAATAATGGAATACCTATACCAAAACTACATATTCAAAGTAGTTTTGGTCTTATGAATTATCCTAGTCTTAAATGTGATTATGTTAGAGTAGGTATCGCTTTGTATGGAGTTCTTAGTTCGCCTAATAACGATACTGTACTGAAACTAAATTTACGTCCTGTATTATCGCTTAAATCGAAAGTAGTACTTATACGGACAATACAAAAAGGTGACAGTGTCGGATACAGCAGAAATTTTATAGCTCCACAAGATAGTAAGATTGCTATTGTGCCTATTGGATATGCAGATGGATTTCCAAGAAACTTATCATGCAGAAAAAATATGGTAAGAATTAATCAACAGCTTGTTCCTATTATTGGCCATATCTGTATGGATCAGCTAATGATTGATATAACAAATGCAAAAGATATTGTACTTGGAGATACGGTTACATTAATTGATTCAGAACTATGTAATAATCTCAATGCTCCAAATATTGCTGATCGTGCAAACAGCATTAGCAATGAATTGCTTTGTAGAATGGGGACAAGGTTGCCTATAGTTTCTAAATATTAAATATAAATAATATGTTATTATTATAAAATATAATTGAGCATAAAAAAATATAAATCAAAATTTATATTTCAACTTATTTAAACACAATTCTAAAAAAATTTAAAATTGTCAAATCTGTAGCATACAAACGATTCTTGATATACATATGGATATTTACAAATCATACACTGTCTCCTAGAAATTAGGTTTTTAATTACAAAAAAGGACCTAGATATACAAATATTGTATATCTAGGTCCTTAAATTAGCGTCGCTAAGAGGATTCGAACCTCCGGCCTACCGCTTAGGAGTATGCCCCGAAGGGCGTTTTCGCACATAAACCAAGCGCGAATTTTCCTTGTAAACACTGGGTTTTTCAGCGTTTTGATGTTCGTGCAAAACTAACTTTTATCAGCTAACAACAACCATTATCAAACGCTGTTTTTTGCAGTCTGTTAGCAAGACCTCCAACAATAGGTTTACGCTCATCAGTTAATATATTTCCATTCAATGTGCAATACCGATGACTTATTATAGCATATACTAAACATAAAATAAAGAAGGCAGTCCATTTAGGATTGCCTTCTGTCTGTTTATAAATTTTTTGCTAATGCTTTAAGCAGTGAAGCAGTTTCCGGATTTGCTAAAAGCTTAGCGAGCATTTCCATATTATCATCTTTTGTTTCTGGTTGCTCCGCCATTGTTTCCTCCGATTCGTCAATCACTTTTGCCATTGGGTCAAGCAGTTCTGTTACAGCTTCAAATTTTGGCATAGGAGCTGTTTTTCCTTCCTCGACATCTCTTAACCCCTTAGCATTATAAAACTGTTCCTCGAACTTCTGAGCGTTAAATCTTCTGTCATCATCAATGATATGGGAGTAGACGTTTGTAATCATATCCATACGAGCGTGACCCGCATCTCCTTGAACGGATTTCATATCACCGCCATTCCATTTCAGTTTGTAAGTGATACTTGCGTGACGAAAACTGTGAAATACTACATCCGGCAGGTTGTGTTCTCTAATTAGCTGTTTTAAGGCTCTGTTTATTACTTGTCCTTCCATTGGTCTGCCCGAAGAATGACAGAAAACGAGGTTATAGTCGTAATATTCGTCTCCAAAAATCTCAATCATTTCATCAACCTGTTTCTTTCGTTCCTGAAGCATTTTGGCGACAGTAGAAGGGAGAAATACCTTTCTGACGCTGGTCTTGGTCTTTGGTGTTTTCAAAACAAGATTTGTATGTGTATTCGATATTGTTCTTGGAAAGATACGAATAATATCTTTACCGTCTAAGGCTTCCAGAGCATCCTTATTGACTCGCTGCAATTCTTTGTTTACGAAGATAGAAGCGTTATTTTCTTCTATACTCTTTTCGCTGATGTCAATACAGTCCCAAGTAAGACCGAGCATTTCTCCCATACGCAAAGAGCAAGAAAACGCCAAATTGATAGCTAAAGATAATGTATCATCTTCACATACTTCAAGTGCGTGCAGCAATGTTTCTGCTGTCCAAATCTCTCTTTTTTGATGTTCCTCTTTTGGAAGATTAGCATTGAGTACGGGATTTTTGCCGATGAGTTCCCACTTTACAGCCTGATTAAAAGCACTTCGCAGAAGCTTGTGTATCTCTCTTATGGTATGTGCTGTGAGATACTTGTTTTTCGGCTGTCTGTTATTTACCATCTTTGGCTTTACCGACATCAGGCTCTGATAAAACTTGTCCATAAGTCTCGGCGAAACATCTGACAGTTTCACATCTCCGATAAGAGGGATGATGTAGTTGTACATCAAGCCTTTCTTTGAATGGTAAGTTGACATTGCCCAATGATTAACTCCGTACACCGAAGTGTATTCTTCCAAAAGGTCTGCAACCGTAGTGGCGGTTGGCACAATAAATGTATTATTCTGCTGAGAAAATTCAATCTCAGCTTTGCGTTTCTTGGCTGCTGCTTGGGTATCGAAGGTTTCCCACTTTTGCCTGTCGTTCCCGTGTTCATCGGTGTATCTGTACACAACTGAATATTTGTTTTTTCTCTTTATAATTGATGCCATATTGTTCCTCCTTACGCTTCATCAAGCCATTCATCAAAACTTTTTTTGATAATTCGATAACTGTTTCGCTCTATCTTTATAGCCTTAAAGCAGCCTTGATTGATAAGCTTATACACTGTTTGCCTTGTAACCCCAAGAGCGTTTGCGGCTTCTTCGACAGAGTAACTCTTTTTATCAAATGTATTATTGTTTAGTTGCCTTGCTCGTTCTTCAATCGACATAGTTTTCCACCTCCTCGATTTCCATAATCTTTGTATATTTGCTTTGAGAGGAGTACCATTTTTCAAAGCTCTCCTGAATGATACGTCGCTTGTTTTCTACCCATATAAATTCTACGATACCGTCATTCATAAGGTCGTTTGCTGTGCTTCTCGGTATACCGAGAACTTTTGCGACAGTAAGGGGAGAAATAGTTTTTCCGTATTTCTTTCCGGGGCGTTCTCCGTTGACCTTCTTGTAATGAAATTGACCGGCATACCATTCCTCGAAGCTGTCTACATCCACTCGCATTTTTCCGAATACCAAATAGGTCTTAAATCTACACTGATTGATAAGCCTGTAAGTTGCGGTTTTTCCGAGACCCAGTATTCGCATAACATCAGGAACAGTCATTGTTTTATTGTTCTGATAAGTAAGCATTGCCTTGATAATCTTTCGGTTTTCCTGAACACTCTTTTTGGAAGCTCGATATTCATTTCCTGCTCGGTATGTTTTAAACAAACCTGAATTGATAAGTTTAAGAGCTTCTTCTGCTGTAACAGAAAGCAGTTTTTGTATTTCTGCCATAGAGTAGGACTCCCACTCAACATCATCTGCGTTGCTTTTGGCAAATAGTTCTGCAAGACGCTTGGTTTCGTTTTCTTCATTGAACTTATCCACTCGTTCATCAAACATATTGTAGATAGCCATTAGAAATCACCTCCAACTCCCTCAAGCCATTCATCGAATGCTTTCTTTGGGATACGGAAATGACCTCCGACCTTTACAAAATGAAATGCTCCTGATTTCACAAGTTCATAAGCTGTGTTTTTGCCGATTCCAAGCATTTTCATTATGTCCTCGACAGTGTAAACCCGCTTTTCAAATGTAATTTTGTTATTTGTATCAACCATCTTGATTCCTCCATTCTGTGCCTATATAGCCAAGCACTAAGCTTGGCTATATAGTACTTAGAAAGAGGAATTTTGTTAATTATGCGATTTTCTCAATCGCACACTTGACAGTCGGATTGTTCATCAAGGTCGTCCAGCCACTTATCAAAGCTCTTTTTTGAAATTCGGTATTGACCGCCCACACGAACGCTATGGAAAACTTTTGACCTTACAAGCTGATAAGCAGTAGTTCTGCTTACACCTAAAATGTCTTGTATCTCATCAACAGTGTAAACTCGTTTTTCATACTGAAACTCAACAGGAGCAACTGATTCCGGATGTTTATTCATTTCAGCTATTTTATCTTCGAACATCAGTTATCACTCCTTTTCTCTCTTTTAATAAGAAAATAATCGTATCCATAGCCAACCTGACATTTATCGCATACTTCCTTTTCAGCTTGTAACGGGTCAACTCGTCTGAGAATGTTCTCCGGGACTGCAAAGAACTCGCTTCTGCATCTTGGGCAAAGACTTAAAATGATACCTTGTCGCTTACGTTTAGGTCTCATCGGTATTCCTACCGTGTACTTCAATCCTTTTCTTATCTCATTGATTTTATCTTCATCAGTTACTTTTCCGATGAACTCTTCCAGTTCTTCAGCCTTGTCCACTGTTCGCAACTGTTCGAGCATAAGCATAGAGGGTTCTTTTAATCCACAATCTGTGCCGAGAAGAATATGGTTATCCACATTTTCTTTCTTTTTTACCGATGTAATTACTGCGACAAGAACAGTAGGAGAGTGCTTATTAAGAAGATTGGTCTGCACAACCATAACCGGTCGTCTGCCACATTGTACGGAGCCTTTCGCCTTACCCAAATCACAATAATAAATTTCTCCCCATTTGATTTTATAAAAGTTTTCTTTCGTCATTTGATTTACCTCTCTTTTCAAAAATGTTAAAGGAATGAACAATTAACCCCTTCACTTGTTTGAACTGGGAGAGCCGTTTTGCACCCCCTCAGAGAGTAAAATCTTTAATTTTTTTAATGCCAGATTGATGGACTTTTCGACTTTGCTGTAATTCACACCTTCTTCAGCTGCTATTTCTCGGCTTGTCTTGCCCTCAAAAAAGTAAGCTATGATTCGTCTTTTCTGTATATCAGTAAGGCTATCAATGGCTTTTCTGATACGCTGCTTTTCTTGCTGCCAATATAACTGTTCAACAACATCTTCAACTACAGCAAACTCTGGATGATGTTCCTCAAACTCTCCGTCATTGACATCAAATGCGTGTCCGTTTCTCAGCATCCTCATTCTGTGTTTCGCTTCATTTCTCTGATATTCTCTTATGACATCGCCTTGAGATATTGAAAGTAAAATGTGTGGATTGTACCTGCGGATAACATCAGGATACTTTACCCATATTTCTTCTTCCGCCAGTTCAGTAATAATTGCCCATCTTTCTGAACCGGTATATCCCTCATACTCATATTTAAGATTTATAACTTTGCATTTATTGGCAAATAATTCTTCTTGTTGTTCTAATGTAAATTTTCTCATTTCCGTAATCTCCTTAAAATTTGAATTTTTGAATTTGGTTGAAATCAAAAATTCGGAGATTACGGATATTTAGCAACTTCACTTTTCCATTGATTCAATTGCATAAGCTTGTCCTTTCCGCCTGTTTCACGGAAAGGCAAAGGGTACAAAAACAGGTCAGTGCTTTAGAAGCACCGACCTGTTTTGCCTGAAAAAGAGGGCATAGGAAAAAAGGGTACTTCTATCACACCTCTCACAGTTTTAGCTGCGGTTGGCTTGATATTTGTATCCCAATGCCCTATAGCTAATCAGGCCTTGTGATATTAATTTTTAGGTTTTTAACCTGCTTATATTGTATTTCAGTTTTTTGAATAAAGGAATTTATCAAATTACCACTTATTTTTTTTAAAAAAAATATAATACATTATTTATTTAATTATTAAATTTTGATATAATAAAAGAACCATTATGTAATTACTTACACAATGATTCTTAAAAAGAACAAACACTTATATAATCACTTATATTTTGAAATTTTGGAGGATTACAATCAATGAATAAAGCGTTAGAAATGGCTGGAAATATGTTCATCTACGAGAATCCTTGTTGTGATTGTAAAGTTACAACTAACTATACCGATGATGGCGTCAAATACCATAGCCTTCAATTGAAAACTATTGATGGCTCACATAAATATGCGTATGCTCCTATAGATGGGCTTGTAATGATAGATGATAAAACAGGAGCAATTATTGATAAATATAAAGTTATTGAAGATTTTTTAAATATCGACTTAACTAAAGCAGATAAAGTCAAAGAATTTATAAATACCTACGGTTTTATAATGTCTCTTCCGGCAGACGGTAAATATAGAATTTTTAATCATCTTGATATTGGGCACCTGATAAAGCGATTCCGTGTTTTGGTACAACTGATGACTGCTATAGAAGAAGATAACATTGATTATAATAAGGTTTTGAAATTGACAGCCTATTTACTCTTTGCTGTACCACGAAAAATAGTATTAAACGAGAATGATGAAGGTCTTTGCTCATGCATACACGAATTTACTCATTTATGGTATAATATCGATAAACTGCCAGACCGTACAGGATATTTAGTTAATAGTTATACGAATGATCCTTATGATGATTATTATCCTATCCAAGACTCTTTCACAAAACGCGAAGAACAACTTGGTTTTATGGATTATCATGAAAATGTAGAAAATATTGATTCTTCTGCAAGCAGCCCATGTATTTTTAAAGCCAAAATTACCAAGTTGTATAGAGATGCTTTTGATGAAAATATGGATATGAGTGCGAGATATGTTATAGATTATCTTTATCATCTCATTAAAATCGGAATACAAATAGACGATGTTTTAGAAAACGGTAATATTCACACCCATACAAAATTAAGTGAGAGCATAAAATTTGACAATACTTTTAAGATACAGCTGATTTTGATAGCAAAAAATACTATCAAAGAAGAATTTGATTTTGAATTATATGGTATCCATCCCACTTACAATATTGATACTATGTCACCTAATTGGAAAATTCCGAATTTCTTCACAGCGTTATATTTCTCACTATTCTATACAAGACCAGACTATGAGGTTTACCGAAAATGTGCCAATCCAAATTGTGGTCGTCTATTCAAAGTAAAAACAACAAATAGCAGAAAACAATATCACGATGTTGCTTGTCAAAACGCTGCCGCTCAAATGCGTCATAGAAAATCAAAAAATAAAAAAGAGCAATGACTATTTTTTACATAGTCATTGCTCTTTCTTCATTATCATCTTTCTGTTCAGCGACAGGATCAGTTTTTTGAATTATACTTTCGACCAACTGTGCCAATTGGCTGATATCCTTCTTATTATGCTTAACTGTTCTAGCCATCATCCATTTAATATCAAGCAAAATGCCTTGAACTCTTTCGTACGAGGCACCTGAATCTTTCCAGTCTCCTCGTGCTTCTCCAATGTGCAGCATATTTTCTTTTGATGGAAAAACTTGCCCATTTTTGTTGAATGGCATTAAAAAAACATTGTATACCGGAGGAGCGTGTCCATTTTCATCTTTGAATTTAGGGTCAGTAGCCACATATTCTCCATATGTAATCTGCTTGTTGATAGAAGTAGAACGAGGCAATTCTGTAGGGTCTTTGCTATCACCATAACGATAATATTTTGCATCCAAGATAAATACCTTGTCATCCTCCTTCATTATTGTATCCGGTTCAAGTGCGGATTTTGCGTGCCTGCCCTCGGTTCCCAAATACCAAGATGTTCGTGGAAAGTAAAAATTTTTGTTATCCTCACCAAAATTGAAATCAATAAGCTTTTCCCACACATATTCAAAATCATTTGTACCAAAGAAAAATCTCGCATTACGCCCTTTTTTACCCACATACTGAATCATATCAATCATGCTTGAAAATAAGGTTTTATTCATTGTGTTATTTTCGTTGCGAAGTTTTTCTTTCAGCGCCATTACAAAGCGTTTTTCGTCAAAAGATACAGAAGGTTTTCTTACCTTGTCTGCTGAAAATAGAAATCCAACCTTTTTATACGCTTCGTCCACGCAAAATTCATTTATTTTAGTAATAAAATTCGCAGTATCGACTTTTGATTCTTGTGCTACCGTAGTAAGGTAAATAAATGAATCATCCTGCGGATATGCTCTCTGTGTTTTTATGGTGCGTGACCAACTCTTAGGACCATTACCATTAACTATGAAAACACGCTCATTCTCTGTGTAATAACCCTTATTATAGTATTCGTTAAGTATGGTCATGTACGCTTGAATAGGGAAGTTGACAGTCTCGGGATTATTTATTAGTAGCTGTGGAAGCAATTTTTCTTTTATGCCGGAAAAACGAGTTAACACTCTAATCAGCAACTGTATGTCATTTTTTTGTTCGGCATCGGTTTTCCCAAGATTATAGCCAACCGGAAAACAAACCTTAATTTGCTCACCATCAGAACGGATACCAACAAAAGTATCCGTTCCCTCATTTGTATTTACATGGCATTCATATAAAGGTGCTGACTCTTTTTCCATAACATCGCTCCTTTACTCGTCCTGATTCAATCCAAATATATCATCTGCAAAAACATTAAAGCGTTTATTTCCTTGTGCGGTTTCAAAAGCTTTGATAAGTTTTTCTAAGCTATCATATTCGCTCTTGAATACTTCATCTCGTGTAAACTTAAAGGCATCATCCCACAGATACTTCAAAACTTTTTCAGGGAAGTTATGGTTTCTGTCATCAGCTTCTTCCTGTGTTATTCCATCGTCTGTTGTAAAGAAATGTAAATCCATTTCTGTAACAAAATAGGCTCCCAATCTTTTGTCCTCAGAAGATGTCATGCCGACATTTTTAGTAATAATCAGACTATTAATGGTATCTGCAAACTTTGCCCATTCAATCTTGGTATCAAGAATAAGTTTTTTCGCAATTTTAGATTTAAACACATCGTTTTCAACCATACGCATATTCCATCTTCTCTGAAATGCAGTATCCAAAGTAAATACATTTTGGTCAGAGGTATTCATTGTAGCGAAAATAAATAAGTTTGAAGGTAATTTAATCTTTTTAATTGCTTGACCATGGATATATACTTTTGCAGCAACATCTGCATTTGTAATTTCATAAGCACCACTACCATTTTCATCTCTATCTAACAACTGAAAGATATCACCAAAGATTGCTGGCGCATTGCCACGGTTGATTTCTTCTACAATCAAACAGTATTTCTTTGTTGGATGGTTATATGCATCCGACAAAATACGAGTAAAAGGCCCTGCCGTAAATTCATATCTGATTTTTCCAGTTTCTGCATCAGTTAATGGTAATATCTGTCCAACAAAATCACCATAGGTATAATCTGGATGAAATACAACTCTTTCGATTACATCTGCATCTTTGCAATACTTATTCATAATAGTATGACTTTTGCCACATCCAGGAACACCGTAAAGAAGAACATTAACACCACCTTTAAGACGCTCTGCTTTATCTAAATCTATAGGAGCAGTTTCTCTTTCTTCAAGGATAAGGTAATCGTTTGTTATTGGTTCATCATAATCCATATCTATATTATATATTTTAAGATTGCGCAGACGTGTTTCATATTTGGATAAAACTTCTGGAGCAATGATAATATGCTTTCCACCACTTGTATCTGTTGTATCTTCTGCAAGAAATCCCCATCTTACCAAAATCATGATAGGTTTACAATCGGCATACTTGTTTGCTTCTTCACCTAATTCAATTGTGCCACTGCTGCGTAATGCTTTCAATTCAGAAAGTGCATCAGTATAATTTGCACCTAAGTCTTCTAATTTCCAAAGCAAAAATGCAAACTCACGATATGTCAAATACCCCAAATCTAATATAGCTCTAACATACAATGACGGCGGTTCAACATCAGAAGAACTTTCTGGACACCCATAGTTATCTCGTCCAAATTTAACTGTTTCCAGAGCATTCATTAGAACTTCTTGAACCGCATCAGTATTCTCTGCTTTAATTGCTTCATACATCTTTTTGCCAGAAGGTGTGATTCGTCTTCTTGATTGCGGATTATTAATATCTTCCCAAATTGTAAAACCGAAATATGAAGTTATTTGAGCCTTTTTTGTATAAGATGATGAGTATTGGTCAGCCCCAATCATTGACTTTAATTTGGCTTTATACTCATCATTTGGAAGCCAATCATCAGCTTCGTAATATATTTGAAGTACGGATTCAATTTCATTTAACAATGCACTGTTCTTAGGCATTACTATCTTTCCCATTTTATACCTCCTCTGGCAACTGCCTTAGCAGTTCCTGCAAAATCTCTTTTACTAATTTAGAAGGAATACCTTCGCCAAACACTCTTCGTATAAAAGTTTCATTAGCCCATTCGGGAATTGGCCAATTCAACGGCAAAGACATCACTATCAATAATTCATAAATGGTAAGGACACGGGCATCTGAATATAATTCTTCGCCATTTACTCCAATATATTTTCTCCCTGGATGAACACAGGCTAATGAAGAAATCACACCGTTATTTTGAGTGATGGTTCTACAAGGCATATCCCATTTCAAGCGTCTATAATGATTGTGGTGTGCTTTTACTGGTGTACCATCATCTTTTTGAGGATAATACTTTTCATTATATATCGCAGATTTTCCGGTAGGTGTATGCATCATCCATTCGACCTGTTTCCAAGAGTGTGTTGGAGGGAAGTGCCACTTAGAAACTTTCATTGCTGCCTTTCGTTTTATTTCATAGTCTGGAAATTTTGAAATTGTAAATTCCATACCTTCACGCAGTTTAGGGTCCAAAGACGGAAGTTCTCCAATAGCCTCTTTTAATGTAATCTCCTTCTGCTTTTCAGGGAACTCCCATTTTACATTAATGTCATTTCGCACTAACAGAAAAATATTTCTTTCTCTTAACTGCGGAACACCATAATCTTTTGCTTTGACCAACGTTTCTTTGTTAAAAATATAATCATTCCCAAGTTCGCGCCTAATATATTCAGGAATAAGAACAATCTCTTCGCCACAACGGATTTTAGTAGTCAATTGCTTTGGTACATTTTCTAACAAAGCAAAATCCGGCTTAAGTCTTTTGATAACATCAACGGCATAAGAAACTAACTGGTTGCGAGGGTCAAATTCCAAACGTAATCCTGCTTCACTCATGCCTTGGCACGGTGGTGTTGCTATCACAAAATTCACATTTTTTTCTAGCGACTCGCTCACAATGCTATCCCTAACTTTATCATCTGTTATATCTCCACAAATCATATGCGTTTCTGGATAAACATCATGATAAAATCTGGCTCTATCAGCATCAATTTCATTGGCAACTACAATATCAATACCGATATCTTTCATATATGCCTCTGCTATACCTACATTTGCAAACAGAGACAAACCTCTCAATTTGGACATTTTTAACGCTCCCGTTTCAAATTTTCAAAAACTTTTTTGACAAATAACGGCGGAATGCCTTCTCCGATTATTCTTCTCAAAAAGGCTTCTGATGTATCATCCGGCACAGGCCAACTATCTGGAATGCTCATAATTTTCATGAGTTCATATAAAGTAAGTGCTCGGGCATCAGAATAAATATTTTCTCCATTTTTGTCTACGTATTCTATAACTCCCGGATGCACATTGTTTTGCGATGAAATCTTTCGATTATCCATAGTTACCGTATAAGCCGGTGTATCCCAGTTCTGACGTTTATAGGTGTTTCTAAACCCTTTTACTGGTTTTCCATCTGCTTTTACCGGATAGTAAACTTCATTGTCAAATGCTGTTTGTCCAGAAGCCGTATGCTGCATCACAATAACTTGACGTTTGATATGATGAGGTGGTATATGCCATTTAGATATCTGTTTTGCCTGTTTCTCTCTCTCGTAATAATGAGGAACTATTTCAAGCAACTCTTTTTCATCAACATCTGTAATAAACGGATCTAATCTAGGCAAATCACCAATCGCATCTCTCATAGTGACTATAATTTCATCCTTTTCAGGAATAACCCACTCCAAATCTTGCCCTCTTCTTGTCATCAATACTATAGCTCGTTCTCTCATTTGGGGAACAGAATAGTCTTTGGTATCAATTATATTTTTGTGTATAATATAATCGTTTCCAAGTTCTTCATTTAAAAGGTCTGGAATTAGTATTTTCTTTTCTCCCACTAAAATTTCTGTAGTTAGGAATGCTGGAACATTCTCAATCATTACATATTGTGGATTTATCTCCTTTACAGCCTCAATAACTTGACACACCAGTCTGTTCCTAACATCATCTGCTAACTGCTGTCCAACCGTACTCATGCCTTGACAAGGAGGTGTTGCCATTATAATATTGACACCGGCATCAATAGACTCTTTAACAATTTTATCAAATGTATTCTTATCTGTAATATCCCCACATATCATATGAGTCTCAGGATATATTTTAGAGTAAAGAATTGCTCTTCTCTCGATTAATTCGTTGGCAACAACAACATCAAATCCTATCTCCTTCAAATAGGCTTCAGCAACACCAATATTAGCAAATAAGGATAATACCTTCATATTGTTTTTCCTTTCGTTGCAAATCTGAATTTCCTGCGCATTAACGAATTCGGAATATAGTTTTACAGCTCTCTTTAATTGTGAACGTACAGTTGTTGATAATGCTTGGTATTCATCAACTTGTTCCAATTGGTATTGATACATAGCATCATTAAACCAAGGTAGCATACTATCGGCCCTTTTTAATCTCGAAACCGTGTTGCTAATCACCTTACTTGAAAAGCTTTTATTTTCAGTGAGCCACAACTTAAAATTACTTAAATCCATCATAGAATCTCCTCCGCAATACACAAAGATGGTTCTATCATATTATAGTATATCCCTTTTATGGCGTCAAGTATTTGACGCCATTCCTTGAATTGAATTAACGCCTTTTTTGGGAATATAACTATGGCACATTTAGCAATAATACGCAATCCTATCTTCATAACCTATATTAATTCTGCCAACTCAAACCTGTGGTTTTCCAATTGTGGACATATTCGGTTTTACCTTGCAAAGAAAAATCCGAGAGGCGAAGTTTAAATTTCAACTCTCGGAAAGTCCTTTATTTTAAGTTTTTTACACATTACTTATCAACCCTTGACATTAATACTATGCTCACACATAGTCTATCTAGATAGACCGAGCACAAGCAAGGGAGTATATCTAATGCCTTTCACACTTTTATCAATTGAGAAATATATCAACAATGCGATTTTGACAACATACTTTCCATCTTATATGTTGCGGCTTTATAATTTTCTTCCATAAATCTTGTCATATTAACACTATCAACTTTTTCTCTTACATAGTTACTAAAAGGAGAAAGCACTCTATTAGTAAAATACTCTCTAAGAATCTTAAAAATATCTATATCCTGTTCGATTAAATACAAAAGCATCTCATACTCTTCAATGCTGAGATTAAAATAATAGTGAACCAGTGCGCATTTCTTTTTTTCGCTTATCTCTTTATGAATTGTATTGTAGTAATTTGGTATAGCATTGATATTGTCTAATGTAACTGATATAACGAAAGCCTCTTCAACACCTGCGAACTCTTCTTTGTATTTATAAAATTCATTCAAACGTTTATCAGCCTGCAAAACAGGTTTTACAAATAATTTTTCATTATTTCTCTCTATCTTTTCGTTCTTAGACATACAATCAACTAATACAGAAAACCCCTTTGCTTCTACAACCAATAAATTATTTTCTTTTCTTACATAAGCATCCGATGACTTTCGGTTATCTTTATTCACTTTATATTGGAATTCATTTATATATGTATAGGACTTACGACAGGCATCTTTAGTAGCATCCTGAATATATCGTTCGAATAAACGGCCGAAAAAGGCCATTGCACGTTCATCTTCTTGTGGATAGCAATCCCTAATGAGCCAAAAAATTTTTTCAAAGAATGCATTTATCAACGTAACATTAGAAATAGATATATAATTTGTTTGTCCGTCTGAAATAAAAGGAAAACTGTAGAATAATGTAAAGTCCCATTCGTCCATTTCGCTTTTTATTGCCCATTCTCTTAATTCACATGGTTTTTTCATTAAAATGTCTATTACTTTAGATATCTTCTCTTTTTCCTTTGCCTCTTTATATATCAGGTCAATATTTCTCCAGCATTTTGATGTCGATAAATAATTTTTATCTGAATAATAGTAATGTAATTCCCAAAATAGCAGTGAGCTGTATTCTGTTGGTGTAATGCAATATTTTGAAGTGAAATCTCCGTAGTAATTTCTATATTCAGATTGCACATCGTCTGAAAAATTATATGGACTACGGCTTAAACATTCCATCATATAGTACATACGCAAAAACTCATTTGCAACATTTCTTTGATAATTCAAATGATACGTTGAATAAAGAAAGTGGTCTGTATCTATGCTCTCTCTATGCTTTTCTGAAATTTCATCAGCAACTAAAAGTTGCATCATAATTATATCCTTATAATCATCATTGGTTATTTCGTAATCTTGTTCTTTCAAAGATTCATAATTGCCGTAAATAATTACTTTTTTTAGAAGAATTAATAGCATCTGCAAAGAAATGATATGTTGATTTTTTCTCATCATCATGTTTTCCATCATTTCCCTTGGAGACTCTGGTTTCATTCCGCAATAATCACGTTTCAAAATAATTTCAAAGGGGAATCTTACTTCCATTCCAAATATATTTATAGGTTCGCACTTGGCATCTTTAATTTGAATCAATTCACTAATAATTGATATTGTTTTATGCATATTTACATTTTTTATTTTATCTACAAGGTTTGGTTTTTCTCCGGGAAAAACATCGCTATATCGCAAAATCAATTGAGCATTTTTCATATCAACTGAATACATTATATACCTCCTAGCTACATTGGTTTCAACAGAAACTACTTACACATCAGAACATTTTATAAAAATAATTTATTCCAACTACTTGGATTTATAAACTGTCAATACTATTCACCTTTATGATGCTCAATGAACATCTTTGCTTCACTCAATCGCAAGTCCCAATACTTTTGTAGCATCTCAATTATTTTATTTTCCTCAATATTAAGTTCTAGCATTACAGAAGTAGCATTTTCAATTCCCATTACTCGCTCTTCAAAAGCTGCCTCATCTAAATGGCTTTGGAAAGATGCTCTAACACCATCTAACAATTCTTGTCCAAAACCAGAAAATGTATTTCTAAATTTATTTGCCATAACAATCCTCCCATTCATAAACATAAGCTATTTCTAATTATCCCAATAACTGACGGATTTTTATAGTTAACAGTTCTTTACGCTTTTCATAAAATTGGTCGAAATTTTCTAATTCTAGAGAAACACCGACCGGAATGAGAGCCTCTTTGTGGAACAGAGCCTTTTGTTCATCACTCATGTCATTATAGTAGTCCACAAGACGCATCGCATTCTTACTGCCGTTACTTCTGCCTTCAAGCAATTGCAGATTCGGTAGCCTGTTTCTGTTTCTTCGCCATCTGCGCCAATCATCCATAGAAACAGAAATTGGCTTTGTGCTGTCAAATCTGTCATAAGGATGCAGATGATCCTGTTCATACTTGAATTTCTTACTAATCCAATCAAGACCAAGGAAGTACAATGCCTCTCCGGCAACACGGCTACCTTTTTCAGAATTTATAATATCATCAATTTTACCATCCGTCACACGAAGTTCATTCATCTGTTCTAACATATCAATCGTAATTTCATAATCATTATTATTGATATTGCTTTTCATCTGCTGCAATTTGCTCGTTGTTCCAGATTGGAAATAAGTGAACAGAACAGCCCTAATCAAATAAGCTTTGATGCCATCCAGATTGTTTGCGTAGTCTGAGTTGTAATACATAAAGTAAATAATAGGCAAAAGCACATTCCAGCTGCTTGCAAAACGACTAACTTCGATTTTCATATCTTTAAGCACAGATTCCAGACTCTTCAGAGCTTTCTTGAAATCCTGCCAGTTATTCTTCAAGTCCTCTGCAATCTGCTTGTTGATATTTGACTTAACAACATCACCATAAAGCATTAGGGCAGAGCGAACTATAAAATCAGAGCCGAATCCTGCATAGGAATCCACAAGCAATCTACCAAACTCTGTTTTTGCATTGGGCCAATATGCCTCCAAAATAGACATCGTAATTTCGTGTTTTTTCAATGCCTTACCGCCACTATTAAAACGAACAAACATTTCCAGTGCGTCGTCCTGTTTCATATCTTGAATTTCCGTATAGCGAATTAGCTTTTCTACAAAAATCTTGTTATACAGTTTATTCAGAATATCACGGGCATAGTCTTTGCTGTCAGCCGGAACATTGGCAATGGCAGATTCTATAGCTTGTTTTCTTGTATTGTCATTTTTGAATTTATCACTGAGAATTTCTCTGATTTCAAACTGTGTAGGACTCAGTTTTCCAACCTTCTCAGTAAACTTAATGTCATATTTTTTACTGTTATATTCTTCCTCGTCAACAGTCAATTTGTGTTTGTTGAGTTCTATGAGCAATTTTACAACAGTACCGCCTACAGTTTTTTTCCTTGCGTGTTTTTGTCGTATAAAGGCATGTCCGAAAAGGGATAAAAATAGGGATGTTAATCTCTGTTGCCCATCCAAGACTGCCGTATCTGTAATCTTAACATCAATATTGCTTAATTCATAATTTACACTGTCTGCCTGTTTTCTGCTATCAAAGGTAACTTGAGACAAGAAATTGCAGAAATAAGTATCCCAACTTACATTATCATCGTCTACATGCCAAAACAAAAATGTTGAAATAGGGTAATCCAAAAGAATGGAGTCCCAAAGTTTTTCAATTTGCTCCATACTCCACACATACTGCCTTTGAAATGCGGGCATGACATATTTTCCTTCTTTAATATGCTCAAGAGCTTCATAAATCGTTATGCTGTTATCTATAAGTATGCTCATTTACAAACCTCCAAATCAATAAGAGCTTCGATACAATGTACTTGTTTTGCTACTATCTGACTTTTTTAAATTACATTCTTTACAAGATAACTGAATGTTGCACACATCATTTATTCCTCCATCATGTAATGGAACAATATGGTCAAACTGCTTTTCGTTGTCTTCCAATAGTGTGTACAGTCCTGTTAAATCTTTTTTACAGAAAACGCAGCAACCTTTGTCTCTAAATAAAACCGCACGTTTAACCCACTCTGGAATATAAACTCGTGTTCTCGGATTATCTTCAAATGCTACAGCCTGTTGCTCGTTAAATCTAAGTAAAAAATCTCTATTTTGAAACAAAATATATTCTACTTCTGTAGCAATATCATAAATTACACTATAAAACAATCCATCTTCATACTTATTTATGTACTCCAAATAGTTGTTGTATGTTTCTAAGTAATCATCCTCGTCAAATTTAAACTCATTCTCAGTAGAAATCACTATTTGCTTATATTTTGTTATTGCTTGGTTAATCCAGCTGATTGGATTAAAATCATAAGCTTGGTCATTGGAAATAAGGCTTGCTTGCTCATAAAAAACTCTATCAACTAGCCATGAACAATATTCTCTTAGCACAGAAATCCTAGGAAATTCTTCTGGTTCAATCTGAAACTGCTGTTCTGTAAATTCTGCATTGGTAGATGCATACTCAAACTTTCCCATACTTTCATTAGCTAAATGACAAAAATAATATACATTAAAATATTTCATATCTATCATCATAATAATTACCCCTCAATAATGCAGAAACTTTTTTATTATTAAAAATGTTTTTTAGCGTTGTTAATATTTACTACGATATAAAAACACATAAAATATTCCATAACCACTTGTATTTATCGCACTCATTTTCGTTTGTTTGTATTTTAAACAGAAAATGATTTCTATTTATGCTTTGCCCAAAATGATACTTTATAAATTTCTCAAGAACTCATCTCTAATTAATATCTTTTTATATAAGTAAATTCGATATCATATCCTAAAGCTTCAAGCATTTGCACAAATGTCTTATTTACTACACCATTTTGTTTTTTTATTATGCGGTTTACATACTGACTCGTAGTACCAATTTCTTCTGCAAGCTTAGCCTGTGTAATTCCGTTTTCTATACATTTTACTTTTATATCTACTTCTATATTGTTTCTAATCATACATTCGTCACCCCATCGGATAGAGTTATAACTTCTAATACAAATAAGATAATTTATTATACTATATAATATATAAAATCGCAATATTTGAATATTGAATTATAAACAACTATAGCTGAAGATATCATTTATCCATATTATAACTGTAAGATATTAAAAACACCTCTGACCATGAATGTATCAGAGGTGTTTTTTATGCCAAATTTATTATTTGCAATCTTTTTTTCTGAGCGTAATCAGTCGTATATGCCGTTCCTCCTGTTTTCTTTGTACAATAACAAATGCACACTGAACTGCTATCTACAAGGTATCGATTTCTTTTATGCATACAGCCACGAAAATAATTTTGAGAAGTATACACCACACTATCTGCTTTTCTCTTTATGCTCTCATAAACCATTTTATCTTCTTTGCTCCACTTATTGGCTTGTGAAATGCAAGGCAAAACCAGTATCAATTTTATCTGCGGATAATTTTTTTGCAGTTCTAATATAGTTTGTTCTGCAAGCGTATCAAAACCCAAAGCACCACCTGTTACGAAATAGCAATAACCTTCAGCAATTAGCTTGATAATAGTACATTTCAACTTATGTTTAATAACCAAACTTTTAACACCGGAAATATCCCTGTGTCCTGTAAAGCAAACAGTTTTTTCTTTCATCCAGTCACCATCCAAATACTAAAAGTACTAATTATATTTATTTAATATCTATAGTATATCAAACTCAACATTAAATATCAATAGTCTGTGGAATAGTACAAATAATACTTATAGACTATATTTGGAGGTTGGAATTATGAGTGAAATATCAAAAATTATTGGACAACGTATCCGTAATTATAGAACTAGCAAAGGATTTAGTCAGGAAAAACTTGCAGAATTATCCGGTTGTCATCCAACTTACATTGGACAAGTAGAACGAGGAGAGAAAAATGCTACATTGGAAAGCATCGAGAAGATTTCAATAGCAATGGGGATTTCACTTTCTCAGTTGTTTGAAAAATTAGGTGATAACGAATCAGAAAATTTTCCTTTAAAATGCTATGAATTCATTGCATCAAAGAGCAAAATTGAGCAAGAACAACTTTATAAAATGTTAGTTGAATTGGACAAATATAAAAATCAATAGTATGTACAAGATGCTGCCCGCAAAGGAGTAGCATCTTTTTTGTTATATCTCTTAATAATCTAATATTGTGGAATACCATATCCGTAGATAACAGAACTTCCAACAGAATATGTTCTTGTTCTGCAAGCGTCTCCGGAATTTCCTTCGACTGTATAAACTGTTCCGTTCTCACACTTCTGAACAATACCGGTATGGTCAGTAACACCGTCGCCTTCCCAGTCAAAGAAGATAATTGTGCCGGGTGCAGGTTCATAGTTCCTGTCTGCCCATTGTCCTCGGTCTTTGAACCATTGTGAGCCATTAACGCAGCCCGCATATTTCGGAATTATGCCTGCGTCAATATATCCGCACTCATTTGCACACCAAGAGACAAAACAAGCACACCATTCAACACGGGAATCAAAGCCATACCACGACCAGTACGGCTGACCTCCTACATTTCCGACCTGTGACAATGCTACGGTTACAATCTGACCGTCGCTATATCCGATACCATATAGAACTTGCGACCATAACTGATTGTTTTCATCCTTCAGTAGTTCCGTAAGATAATCTTTTTGTTCTTGATTAAACCCATACATAGCCGCCATCTCATCAACGGTTTTATGAGATACTGTTATATATAAAAATGTCTCAGTGACTGTGGTTTCGGTCTCAACGATATTGCCGTGACCGTCGTCGCTTTCTTCAATTTCCGTATGAGTTTTTGTTTCAGTACTGGAGGAAATCTCATTCATTTCCCAAAATATATCTGTTAGAAGTTGCTTCTTGGTATCATCCACAGTGGCAACCTCCATCGGGTTGTCCGGGTCGGTATTCACCTTAACAGAATACACCGCAAGAACATCTTTCCAAACAGCTCTGCTTCCGCTCATTTCAAGTACATCATAGCTGACAGAATTCTTTTCTTCTTCCAATCGGTCATCGTATTCCTGATTGATTTCTTGAACAACCGTCTGCATTGACATTCCTGTCTCGGAATCCTCTCCGGAGAAGAATATTCCGAACACGGAGCCTGCAATCAAACCAACAAGGCAGAGAACAATAATTATAACAACTGCAATCCAACCACCCGCAATAATAGCGGCAATTAAGCCTTTTACCGCTAATATAATCGCCTTAATGGTCGCAATCGTCGCCTTTGCAGCTGCCTTAGCAGTAGCTGCTGTGGCTTTTGCGGTTGCTTTTGCTGCCTGAGCCGCTTTCTGCGAAGCCTTTACAGTTGCTTGTGCGGTTTTCTGTGCTGCTTTGGCTGTCTGTTGACTTGTCTTAATCGCTGTCTTGGCTGTTTGCTCGGCTGTCTTAACAGATTTCTGAGCAGTCTTAGCAGTTTCTTTTCCTGCAAGTTTAATGGTTTTCTTTCCTAAAGAAGTAGCAGACTGCCTTATAGTTTTTTCCGCTTTATCAACGGTTTTTATAGCGGAATTGGTGTTTTGTGATGCCTGCTTTCTCAAAAACCTTTCAGCACGCTGTCTCTTAAAACGCTGTACTCCGTCATTTACAGCGCGAATATTATTCTTAGTGGTTTTGACACTTTTACTACCAGCTTTATCAAAAGCATAAGCACCGTCGTGAACAATCTCATCCGTACCGCATTCAAGCTTTTCTGAAGCATATTCTTCCGCAGAATTAGTGTTGGCATTTACCGAATGTTCTGCTTTATTTTTTGTCGCAATATAGGACTGCTTCATACGCTGTGTTACGATTGCAGCTTTATCAAGCGTTTTGATTACACCTTTATTGCTGCCTTTTGTTTTTATATCTGGCACTACAATCCCTCCTTCCTATACCGGCTGAATAACTCTCTTGAACTTTGTATCACTTTCATCAATAAATTTGTTAATCAGCCTGCTTTCTGCTTTGGTTTCGGGATATGCTGTGATGGTAATAGTTTTGGAGTTCCAATTCAGAGTGTAACTGTCTGCCGCAACATTGGTGATATGGTGCTGTGCTAAAAAATCTCTTAACCTTTTCATCTCGTCAAGGTTATCGGACATAATAACATTGACATAGGTTCTGTCTTTAGACAGCTTTTCATTAAAAAAACAGGCAAGAGAGCAGCCAACGCCACCGGCAACTGCAACAACAAGCATTGCAAGTTCATTTTCCGCAGACACAACTCTCTTTGTTATCCAAAAATAAATGAAGTCGGATAAGACTACTGCACATCCTGCAAGTATCCACCGACTTCGTTGTATCATTATAGTTTTCGTTGTACTCAGTGCGTTGTCCATAACCTTTGCACCGAACAACACAGCTAAGTAAATAATACTACTCATACACGATTTACACCTCCCGTTTTGATTATTCTGTAATAAGCTTTGCTACAACAACGAGTCTGCCGTTTGTGCGTGAATACTCGCAGGTAGAGAGTGTTATGAGCTTATCTCCGTATTCTGCGGTAATACCGGTATCATAGAGAGACAACTCCTTGCATTTATCAACATAAGCGGTAAACTCATCAGGATTTTGTGCATTGACAAAACGATAGTATTTGAAACTGTCCAGACTGTCCGTATACACAACCGTTTTAAACACAGCGATCACCTCATAGTTCTGTCGCTGTGTGAGCGTGTCAAAAGCAATAGTCTTATGCTTTTCCCAAAAGCTCTTATCTGCGTATTTCATCAATCCGGCAAACATAGCTCCATCGTTCATATGATGACCATAGATTACAATGTTGTCGCTCGGCAATTCCAAATCACAGTTTTCCTGAACATAAGGACAGCCGTAGTCGGTGTATGACTTGTCGAAGCTGTGTTTTAAATAGAAATTAGGGTTACCCTTTGACTGCATTACCGGATAATTGATTTTTGTACCATCAACCTTTATCCATCCGACCATATCATTGTTTTGCATATAAAGTTCCTGATACTCAGGGATAAAGGTTTCATCTTCTGAATACTTTATAGGCTCCTGTGTTTCATCCGGCTGTGTTTCCACAATTTCAACCAGATTATCATAGAGTTTTGCCTGCTTTGCAGAGTCGAGATTATGCTTGATTAAAAAGCCAACGCTTACGGCAAATACAATACTCAAAGCACATATAACTACAATATAGATTTTGTCTTTCATAAGTTTATCCTTTCTCATCAAATGAAAAGGGCAAGGGTTATGCTCCCTCGCCCGGTTTGGTTGTCATCAAAGTATAAAGCTTTGTGTTTTTCGGGAATTTATTTGCGAATGGGACAAGCGAACTGCCTACCTTAATGAGTCCGTGTCCTGCGTCAACATTCGTGATATACGAAAGCTGAAGGTCAGAGATATTGAGCAGCTTTGCAAGCTCAATTCTGTCGGTGGAAGCCTGATTGAGCATAATCAGGAACTCAGAGTTTGCAAGCATTGTTCTTGCAGTATGGCTCTGCAAAAGGTCGTCCACATTCTGTGTAATACCGGTCGCATAAGCACCATACTTTCTAACACGCTTCCAAAGGGTAAAGAGGAAGTTTGCGGAATATTCGTGCTGGAACAAAAGATAAATTTCATCAATGAAAATGAAAGTCTGTTTGCCCTTTGCACGATTCTGTGTGATACGGTTAAGAATAGAGTCAAGGACTACAAGCATACCGATAGGCATAAGCTGTTTGCCGAGGTCAAGAATGTCATAGCAAATCAAGCGGTTGCTTGTGTCCACATTGGTCTGCTTTGCAAAGGTGTTCAAAGAACCGTGAGTAAACAGCTCAATAGCAAGGGCGATTTCCTTTGCTTCCGGTTCATCCTGCTTGAGAAGCTCTGCTCTAAAATCTTGCAAGGTCGGTACTGCACCCTGATAGTCGTTCTGCTGATATGTGCGGTAAACACTTGCGGTACAGCGGTCGATAATAGATTTTTGTTTTGCTCCGAGATTGTTACCACCGATAAGCTGTTCGCAAAGGGACATAATAAACTCGGATTTGAGGATAACCGGATTCGCTCCGTCGCCGTATTCCTTGTTCATATCCATTGCGTTGATATGGCTCGGCGATGTTGCCGAAATATTGATGATTTCTCCGCCAAGAGCTTTTACAAGCTGAGAATATTCTCGCTCAGGGTCGATGATAATGACATCGGCATTAGAAGAAAGAATAATATTCTCAATTTCTCCCTTTGCCGCAAAAGATTTACCACCGCCGGAAACACCGAGGATAAAGGAGTTACCATTCAAAAGCTGTCTGCGGTCAGCGATAATCATATTTTTGCTGATGACATTCTGACCGTAGTAAATGCCGTTTTCGTGGTAAATATCCTGAACTCTGAACGGAATAAAAACCGCAAGGCTTTCTGTGGTAAGAGTTCTGAAGGCATCAATCTTTCTTGTACCAAACGGCATAGCAGTATTAAGACCATCCATCTGCTGATATTTCAGCACAGAAAACTGGCACAAGTGTTTTCTTGCGGTGGTAAGCAAAGCTTCCGTGTCATTATCAAGCTGCTCTTTGGATTCCGCAGTATGAACCATAGTGAGTACAGCGAACATCATTCGCTGATCACGAGTGGTGAGGTCATCAAGGAATTCTTTCATTTCTTTTTTCTGCTGCTCCATATCGTATGGAACGGTTGCTGAGAAGTTATTGTTCGAGTTCTGTCTGCGCTGCCAGTTGGTGATGTTCGTCTCAACTCCAAGCAGTCTGCTTTCCGCTTCTCTTACTGCTTCATCCGTAGGAACAGGTACAATATCAATGGACATCATCAAATTGCGATTCATATCGGTAAGTTCAGCAACCATACTGTCTTTGATATAAGAAGCATACTCACGCAAGAAAAGGACTCTCCCGTAACGTTCGCCCATTTTGAAGTAGTCCTTTTCAAATTCCATTGTATCCGGACACACATAATCTTTAAAATCGTGTCCTTTTTTTCGTGTTTCCTTAATATTGAAATGATAAGAGGTTTCCTCTCCGACACGGAAGAAATCGTGGGCAATTCTAAGTCTCTCATCGGTTTCAAGCTCAACGCATTTGCTGCCAAGTCTTGCGAAGTGTCCAATCAAATCTGCACCTACACGAGCAAAATAGGTTCGTGCATCATCAACATTCTTTTTGTTTATAGAGATGGTGACATATTTGTCCTGGACAATAGCGTTTGCACCGGTTGCTTTATCAAGAAGCATTTTGTTGTATTCTTCTCTGTATACATCCAACTCATCTCCGACTTTGGGAATAAGAATGGTCTTTTCAAAATCCAAGCGATTCAATCGTCTGTTGTTGATAGTCAGTTTGGTTGTAGCTCCGCTGTCCAGAGAGTTGAGAAGCTCGGAATACTCAAGAAACATTGCTTCTTTATCTTCTCGGCTGGCTACGGCAAAGTTAATATCCGTGAACTTAAAGCTTTTGGAATATTTGTCCTTGCCCACACGGAAAATGCCATCATCATAGATAGCGGTGATAGGGATACAATCCTGCACACCTTTTGGTACTACAAACTTTTCTTTGTCCTGCTTGAGCAGGGTTGTAAGAGTTTTAATCATTGTTCTTATAAGCCTCCTTTTTGGTATAAAAAAATCGCCACTTTATTAAGTGACGATTATCGCAATAGTTAATTCTGTTTTCAGTTCCAATGCTTTCTTGAATTGTAAACATTATTCACGGCTTCAATATAGCATACAAAGGACGAATGGTTATAATCATTCAAGGTCAAATATTTGTTTTTAATTCTCTTATACTGTTCTCTGACCAGTTCCCATTTTCCTTTTTCTTTGATAAATTTAGATTTTTTTCTGAGTCCTTTTGAGTTTGGTGCTTGATTCCAAAAATATTTGTCATAATATGTGAAACCAGTTTTTTCGTGAATTAAACGATGATAATTGTTTTCAATATCTCTGCACACTATGCAAATATCTATTGAAAACTCCGTTTGATTGCCTTGCGTAAAATGGCGTTTTTCAGTGGTTAAAGATGAGGTTGAATCTTCGCAATCCCTCCAACCGTGTTTCCTAAGAACCATATTAAATGCCTTTCTAACACATTCCTTAATATTTCGGCAATCTTCAAAATCATCTATTCTTATGATTTCCAAATTGTAATCCAAATCAATAGGTCTGTTAGCATTTTGCATTATAAGATTTTTTGCACCACTACCCACAAGGTAAAATGAAGCACCGATGTCATATTCGCTTTTTAAAGTATGGCAAAGGTCTTGCATTATTTCTCCACATAGGGAACGCATACGGCTCAGAAACTCTTTATCATTTACATATTCGTACATAACAAAACTCCTTTCATCCCAAGCCGCCCATTTAGCTAAATCTAAATCATATTATTATAATTAAATAGCCTTGTTTTGTCAACATTCAAAATTTGCATATCAACTTTCCTTTTTAATTTTCTGACTTTGTTCAATAATTGGTTTCATCACTTCGTAATAGGTGTTCTGGGAATGAAATACCAGCTTCTTCGGCATAAGAAATTCTGACTTAATAAAAGCCCAAATAAATTTCTCAGCAGTCATTCCGTTGTATTTCACAAATCCGAGTGCTGCAAATGGAGCAGCTCCCAAAATACACACCCACGATACGGTTTCTGTTCCGAGGTGAGGCTTAAGCAGGAAATAAAGTCCTACTGCTACCGCACAAGCAAGGACAGAAAAAATGAACTGTCGTAGCGACAGTCCAAAAAACATTGACTCTGTATAGTTTCGTATTTCTCGGTTAATCTTGACTTCCATTAAAAGCTCCTTTCTCTGCGATATGCCAGTTTTGGATGACGAGTTTTACTATCATCGGTACAAGAATCTGCAAGGCAGATAACAATACCGTTTTTCTTTCCGCCATAGAAAACACAATGTCTGCAATCGCAGGCGGCAGGAAAATTCTTCTGCCATTTATCGTTATTTTTCTTATTTTTCTTCATCCAAAAACCTCCTGTTACAAGCCCATCATCTCACGAATAATTCGGTCGCTCATTTTGACTGCTCCGACTAACACCAACATATTGAAAACCAACTCTCCGACATATGCCCAGACCTGTGTAACCGCAGCTGCGTCAGGGTTTACTACCGGCGGGGTAGAAGCGAATAGCGAGAAGATAATGCAGGCAAGAACAATCACTGCACCTTCAAGCAACACAGCGCAGTAGCTTTTTATAAAACTCTTGCCCACATTTTGTGACGGCTCTCCGGCAAAAGTAGAAAGCGGAATTGGAGCGAGAGCTGTGTACATATACAGCTTAAAAAATCGCCCGTATACTGTCATAATCATAATGAATGATAGCACCGTAATGAACAGACCGCCGATAAGAGTTACTGCCCAAAGCGGAATACTTTCAAAAAAGCCGCAGCTTTCAATCGTTGTTATCATTTCAGCAGGTAATGTTGTTTGATTCGGGGAACCAAACCCCGCAGAAGTCATAATGGTTGAAATGGTTCCCTGCACGATATTGAACAGAGCAAGCATAAGCTCAAGCCCGTAAGTAATTACACCTTTGGCAATCGCAAATCTCACAAAGAGTTTCAATGCGTGTTCCGGTTTCTTAACCTCAGTGAAACTACCGCAGGTTTTAACTACACCTACAACAAAGAACAGAACAAGCAAAGCAAGACCGATTGCCTGAACCGCTCCGTTAATATTGACCATCACCGCCCAAATGCTTCCGCCTTTGAACTCCTGCGGAGATCTCGTAAGCAGCTGCCATATCTCCGATAACTTACTGTTCCAAGGTTCAAGGGCATTTTGGAGATTTTGAACTACCCAGTTATCACTCATCTGTTTGCACCTCCTTTAAGATATTGGGGAATACCTGATTTTTCAGATATGCCCCATAGGATAACTGTATTTAGCCCGTAAT
>CALWVB010000085.1 GCA_944384895.1 uncultured Clostridia bacterium
CCTTCTACTGCTGAAAAAGTATTATCACTTACAAAGAAGATTGTTGCTAAAGATAACATTACAACTCTTATGATAACTCATAATATACAATCGGCATTGGAATGCGGTAATCGTACAATAATGCTTGAGCAAGGAAAAATTATCTTAGATATAAAAGGTGAAGAAAGAGATAAATTAACTGTAAGTAGAGTATTAGAGTTATTTAAACAAAAAAGTAATAAAGAACTTGATAATGATAGAATGTTATTAGAATAAAATTTTATCTTATGTGAGGATATTATAATGAATATTCAAATATTTGGTAAACCAAAATGCTTTGATACAAAGAAAGCTCAAAGATTTTTTAAAGAACGCGGTATAAAATATCAATTTGTTAATCTTAGCGAATATGGTATTAATAAACGTGAGCTTGAAAGTATAATTAATGGCATTGGTTCTATTGATTTAATTTTAGATGAAAAATCTAAAGATTTGGATAGTGCTTTAATAAAATATCTTGCCAAATATGAAGATAAAATAGAAAAAATATTGGAAAATCCTAAAATATTAAAAACACCAATTGTACGCAATGGACGTTTGGCGACAGTCGGCTATTGTCCTGATATATGGAAAAAATGGGAATAAAGTATTATAAGGCTATATAGAGGATAAAACACTCTATATAGCCTTTTTGGTTTTAGATATTTGTAAAATAATTTAGCATATGATATACTTCATTAAAAGAAATAAAATCAAATGGAGAAATTTTATAAAAATATATGTAGAAAAAATAATAACTAATAAGTTAAAGTTTTGCATAAAAAGTAATAATGTGTTATAATTATAAACCAGTGTTAAAAATAAAATAAAAATACAAAAAGATACATAATTCGACAATGCAATATATAAAATATCAAGTATAATATTTTATATATTTATACTTATTTTATCGCAGTATCATATAAACTATTAAACCATAATTTTTAAGGGGTAGAATTATATGATTAAAGTTTCACCGTCAATATTAGCTTGTGATTTTTCACAGCTAGGAGAAGAGATTAAAAAAATTGATTCTTGCGGCGCAGATATGGTACATATTGATGTTATGGATGGACATTTTGTTCCTAATATAACTATAGGCCCGCCGGTTATTAAAAAAATAAGAAAATGTACAAATCTTTTTTTTGATGTACATTTAATGATAAGCCGGCCTGATTTTTATTATGAACGGTTTATAGAAGCCGGAGCAGATGGATTAACCATTCATATTGAAAGTGATTGCAATATAAAAGATACGCTTAATTCAATAAAAGAAAAAGGAGTTTCTCCAGCTTTAAGTCTTAAGCCTGCTACTCCGGCATCAGCAGTACTGCCTTATTTAGATATGGTAGATATGATTTTGGTTATGACAGTTGAGCCCGGTTTTGGTGGACAAACATTTATGCATGATATGCTACCTAAAATAAGCCAATTGCGTCAAGAGATCAATAAAAGAAATCTTAATATTAATATTGAAGTAGACGGCGGTATAAACAGAAAAACTGTAGGTTTAGTAAAAGATGCCGGAGCCAATGTAATAGTTGCGGGAAGCGCAGTATTTAATTCTAATAATCCAAAAGAAGAAATTGATTTTTTTAGGAAAAATACTAACTTTAATGATCAGTATTAAAATAACCTGAAATTATTTCAGATGCATTATCTTTAGCAAGTAATTTTGCATGTTCTGATAATACGGAAGGAGATATTGTATCTTTATCTTTATATTCTCCAAATTCATCTAAAATAGAATAAAAACATTCAGGTAAAGTTTCTTCAGAACTAATAAGCAATATGTAATTACCGTTATATTCATACAAATCACTTAAAGCATATTTATGAAGAGATGCGCAATTAAGCATAATCATAACATTTATCATAATTTCAGCATCTTTAAAGCTATAAATATTTATTTGCTTATCAATATTAATATCTTTTTTATTTTTAAATAGTTTATTCTCTTGGCCAGTAAAATACAATACGCATCCCCCATCGGCTGAAGGTATAGCTTCAACAAACATACATGATTCTGAAATTTCAAAACCCGTTTGGTCTCTAGCTTCATTAAGTAATTTTAAAATAAGACTGCGTGTTTCGGTTTTACTGTAATCAAGACAATCAAATGATAATGATAAATTATTCATTTCATTTGGTGTTATTATTACTTTTAATCTTCCGGGACGGCATATTTCATATTTCATAATTAAAACGCTCCATTCAATCATAATGCTAAATGATAAAAAATTATATTTATAATTATAATGATATCAATATAAGCGTATAATTCAAGAGGTGAATTACAGGATGAGAATAATTTCCCGAAAAGGAATAAAACTGGAAAAGCAATATACTTCCCTTGATAATCCAATATATGAAATTGATCCTCCAGAATATGTTCATATACCGTTAATTGATTGCGATAAAGATCAATTTGATACAAAATATGAAATTGGAGATTATATTCCTCAATATGGACTTATTGGCAGAAATAGAAATGGATTTGGTTATTATGCACCGTTTTGTGGTACATATATGGGAATTGAAACTAATACAAATGATATATTAGGAAAATATTCTTATATTGTTTTTAATATGCATATAGGAATGTCATCTACTCCATATAGACCTACTGATATCGAATCTTTGACATCAGATGAAATAATAGCAATATCAAAACGTTCCGGAATAATTGATGAAATAGATAATATTCCTCTTTATAAAAAATTAGAAGCTATGCGTAAAAAGCAAGCAAGCCTCTTGATAGCAGATTGTATTGAAGACGAAGTATTTAGTACAAGTGCATTTGCACAGTTAGGTGAAAATGGTGATGATGCTGGAGCAGGTTTAGCATTGGCTGCAAGAGCTGTTGGTATAAAAAATTATAAAATAGCAGTATCTTCTATTCCTGGCTATAGGTCCAGTATAAAAGAAGATTATAATGGTACGGGTTCAATAATAGTTGATGGGAAATATCCTGCAAGATATAAACTTTTTTCTATTTATAATAGAAAAGGTGTATTTGCTATTGGTATAGGCGCATGTATTGAACTTTATAGAGCAGCTTCAAATGGAGATTGTCATACAACATGTGTTGTAACTATAGATGGAAATTGTATTTCTCGTTCTGCTAATTTAAGAGTACCTATAGGTACGCCTCTTTCATATCTTTTAGATATATGTAAATTAAAAGAAGATCCTAAATATATAATAATTGGAGATTTAATTTCTGGAAAAACAATAACAGATACTGATATGCCGGTTATACCTGGAATGAATTGTATATTGGCTTTAAAAGATATAGATCATGTAAAAACACAAATATGTACAAGCTGCGGACGATGTGCAGAAAATTGTCCATCAAATCTTCTTCCGTTTAAGGCAAGAAACGCTATGATAAATAAAAATTATAAACAGCTTGACAGAATGTTGGTTAACAGATGTACAGAATGTGGAGTTTGCACATTTGTATGCCCATGCGGTATAGATGTAATGGCTGATATAATAAAAGCAAAAGAAGAAAATAAAATATACCGTGAAGGCCTTAATAAATTAAAGGCTGATAAACTTATGTATGATGAGCAAATAGCACAATTAAAAGAAAAAGAAAAAACTGCTTCAGAAGAAGAAAAAGCAGAAATTAAAGAACAGATAAAACAACTTATGGAAAAAGAAATGTCAGAATTATCTGCTGATAAAGAATCTATACAATCTAATATAGAAAATAATAATACTATAAAATCATCGTCAGGATTTAAACGCGGATATTTTGACATAGATATTGAAAATAATGATACAACTAATGATGATAATATAGATAATGTTGATAATGTTTCTGAAGTTATTGAAAATGAAGAAAATCTTGATGAAGAACAAATTGAAGAAAATCCTTTAGTTATTGTTGAAGAAGAAAATCAAGAAGATATAGATGAAACAGAAGATAATATTAATCAACAGGATAGTAATGTAAAATATGTCTATACTCCGATAGTATCTGAAGGCGTAGAGGAGTTAAAACAGAGTATTGATCCACAGCAACAAGATATTATAATAGATGAAGAAGTAGAACAAAATGACACTGTAGAGCTTGAAAAAGAGCCTGAAAATATAGAAATTGAAGAACAAATTGACAGTGAAATTTTAACTGATCAAAATATTGCTGAACAATCTGAACAATCAGAATCCGAAGATACTGAACATACTGAAGAAATTATAGAAGCTGAAAAATCTGCACATGAGAATGCTGCAGAAGATACTCAAAAGGAAACTATTGCAGATAATAATACAAATATTTCTTCAAATGAATCCATTGATCAACAATATTTTGGTATGGATTTATCTGATGTGCAATTAAACTTTTCAGATAATTCTGATGATAGTTTATTAACTCAAGAAAACAATGCAAATAATCAGAGTGATAATATTCAGGAAGAATTTGTTGATAATTATTCTGAACAACCAAAAGGTGTTAAACGTATTTGGGCATCATTTAAAGGTTTATTCAGAAAAAATAAAAATAACGATCAATATATCGAAGATCCTTATCAAACTCAGGATAATATTAATGAAAGCTTGGATGAGGAAAACATACCGCAGAACGATATTATAAATAACGATATAGTTGATGATGTTTCAGATAATTCTTTTGAAATACAGGAAAATATTGTTGATAATGAAGATACTGACATCAGCAAAAGCAGCAGCATTAATGCAATAGAGCCTGCATCTGAAGATATTGTTGAAG
>CALWVB010000086.1 GCA_944384895.1 uncultured Clostridia bacterium
GATAGGCTGCATGTGTAAGCGTAGTGATACGTTTAGCTTGGCAGTACTAATAGGTCGAGGGCTTGACCTTCTTTCCTTCTACTTCTTATATTTCGTTATTCAGTTTTTAGGGTGTGAGTCTGTGGAAAAAGAAGTGCAGATAAGAAATGCACCATTAGCTCAGTTGGTAGAGCACCTGACTCTTAATCAGGGTGTCCCGGGTTCGAGTCCCCGATGGTGCACTCAAAACTGAAAGAGCAAATGAGGCAAGAGAGATGGCCCGTTGGTCAAGTGGTCTAAGACTCCGGCCTCTCACGCCGGCTACAGGGGTTCGAATCCCCTACGGGTCACTAAAACAACAGGTAAGAAAAAAAGTGTATAAATGATAGGAAACTATCATATACTATATATTAAATAAGGTTGGTGTCAATGACGTTGAGGGTCCACCCGTTCCCATTCCGAACACGGTAGTTAAGCTCAACAGTGTTGAAAATACTTGGCTGGAGACGGCCTGGGAAGATAAATCGATGCCAACTCTTTTATATTCCTCAATAGCTCAGTCGGTAGAGCATGCGGCTGTTAACCGCAGGGTCGTTGGTTCGAGTCCAACTTGGGGAGCTTTAAAGTCTTGATCTTATTAAAGATCAAGACTTTTTTGTTTATAATACTATATATTTATATGATTTTTTGGTTAAATCCTTAGAAAATTATATAAATATATAGTATTTTTTATTTATATATGATATACTTTATTAAATAGATGTCGAATATAGTCACTATTTAGGGGATATTTTACGCAGTATTTTTATAAAAAAGGCTATACTTAATCAACAGTAAGGATATTTATAAATGTATAAAGAAAAACAAAATGAGTTTTATGCCCATATAAGTGAAGATAGATTACGTTTTCAAACAGTATTAGAACATTTAGAAGGTACTGCAGATTTAGCTTCAAAATTTGCAGCTTCTTTTGATGCGCAATCAAAGGCTTATTTAGCTGGTATGCTGCATGATATAGGTAAATATAGTAAAGCTTTTCAGCGCAGATTGGAAGGCAGTTCGGAAAAAGTCGATCATTCTACAGCTGGAGCTAAAGAAGCATTTGCAATGCATCAGCCGGAAGTAGCGTTTACTATAGCGGGGCATCATGCGGGATTGCCTGATGGCGGATGTAAATTTGATACTGCTGAAAACAGTACACTTTTAGGCAGAATGAAGAAAAATATTGAACCATATAGCCAATGGAAAAATGAAATACATTTATCTAATAAATATCCACCTCAAAATTTTCCACAAGATTCATATTCCAGTTCATTTTTTACCCGTATGCTGTATTCATGTTTAGTAGACGCTGATTTTCTTGATACAGAAAATTTTATGAGTAATGGCAATATTCAGCGCAGTGGATATGAAAGCATACCGCAGCTGTTAAAAAAATTGGAAAATTATATACAACCATGGTGGAATCCAAAGACAGAATTAAATCATAAAAGATGTGAAATATTAAGAAACTGTCTGGACAGCGGCCATACAAATGAAAAAGGACTTTATACTTTAACAGTACCTACAGGCGGGGGTAAAACGGTATCTTCGCTTGCTTTTGCATTGTCTATGGCATGTGAAAAAAAGATGGATCGTGTAATTTATGTTATACCATACACATCTATTATAGATCAAACAGCTAAGGAATTTTCCAAGATATTAGGCAAAGAAAATATTATAGAACATCATTCGGGTATAGATTATACAATAGATGAAAACAGCAGCGAAGATGAACGCAAAAAAGCTTTAGCAATAGAAAATTGGGATGCACCGGTTATTGTAACAACAGCGGTACAATTTTTTGAATCATTATATGCTAATCGTACTTCACGATGCCGAAAATTACATAATATTGCCAACAGTGTAATTATATTTGATGAAGCCCAGACAATACCAGTGCCTTATCTGATGCCATGTACAGCGGCTATAGCACAGCTTGTTCTATATTATGGAGTAACAGCCGTATTATGTACCGCAACTCAGCCGGCGTTGGATTCATTATTTCAAAAGGCAGCGCCAAATTTAAAAATAAAGGAAATATGTGATAATCCACAAAAATTATATGAAGTATTTCGCCGGACCAAATTGCAAAATTTAGGGGAAGTTACTAAGGAAGAGCTGACACAACGATTACAGTCGGCGGCACAGGTGTTATGTGTTGTTAACCGAAGAAAAACTGCACAGGATTTGTATTCCAAATTAACAGGTGAGGGAAATTATTGCCTTACGACATTATTATATCCTGAACACCGCAAAAGATTATTAGATGAAATTCGTGCACGTTTAAAAGCTAATCTGCCATGCAGAGTTATTTCAACATCTTTAATTGAAGCTGGCGTAGACGTTGACTTTCCTGTTGCATATAGGGAAGAAACCGGGCTTGAGTCTATATTACAAACTGCGGGGCGATGTAACCGTGAGGGATTAAGAAAAATTGAAGACAGTCCGGTTTATATTTTTAAGTTATCCGGCCAATCTAAAATAAAGATGCTGGAACAAAATATTGAATCACTCAGGCATGTTCTTTCTAAATTTGATGATCCGTCAAATTTGGATGCTATTGAAAACTATTTTAAATTTTATCGCAATTTAAAGGGTGATTCAGCGCTTGACCAAAAAAATATTATAGATGGTTTTATACATGGCGTACAGGGAAATATTTTTCCATTTGCTACATTAGCCGGCCGGTTTCAACTTATTGGGAATGAAACATATACGGTATATATACCATTGGAAGACGGCGTACAATTGATTGATCAATTGCGGCAAGGAATAAGGAACCGAACACTATTTCGTAAATTAGGAAAATATGGAGTAAATATTTATCCGGATCATCTTAAAAAGCTGGATATGGCGGGTAAAATTGAATGGCTTGATGATAAACAGGTAGCTATTTTAACTGATGCACAGTGTTATGATATGAATACTGGGCTTTCTATGGATGTAGAAACAGATAATGCATTTTTTATATAAAAATTTATAATGAAAAGAAAAAAACGGTTGAATAAATTTATTCAGCCGTTTTTCTAAAACACATATAATTTTTTCAATCCACGGCATGTGCCGACATTTATATTATAACTATTTATAACAAAAAAGCAAATAATCCAATTAAAAATATCACAAAAAGAGAAATAACTATTGACAAATGGGAATAAAAGGTATATTCTAAAGATGGTGCGATAAAACACATATAATTAAAGTTTTAAAAATAGAAAGGAAGTGATATTTTGATCCAACTTGAAATCTGGGGTGATTATGCATGCTTCTCCAGACCAGAGTTGAAAATAGAACGAGTTTCCTACGACGTGCCCACGCCCTCCGCGGCGCGCGGCATCGTCGAGGCAATCTATTTTCACCCGGGATTAAGATGGTCGATAGATAAAATCTATGTTTTATCTCCGATTAAATTTACTAATATCCGCAGAAATGAAGTCAAGAACAAAATATCCGGCAGCAATGTACGCGAATACATAAACGGCAAAAGGGATGAACTTTATCTTGCAACATCTAAAGAAATAGTACAGCGTGCGGCTATGGTTTTACAGGATGTGCATTACGTTTTAGAAGCACATTTTGATATGACTGATAAAGCGGCGCCTGGAGATAATCCTGGGAAGTTTCAAGATATTGTTACACGGCGTATGGAAAAAGGCCAGTGCTTTTATACGCCATACCTGGGCTGCCGGGAGTTCTCAGCATATTTTAGAAAATGGCCAGGTGGGCCAATTCCGGCAATACAAGAAACCCGTGATTTAGGGTTTATGCTTTATGATATGGATTATACTGATCCTCAAAATATTACACCGATGTTTTTTCATGCAAAATTAGAAAACGGTGTACTCAATACAGCAGACTGTGAGGTGTTTAGATGATTCTTCAGGCATTAACCGAACATTATGAAGATTTATTAGCACTTAACAAGACTACTAAACCTGGGTGGGGATTAAATAAAGTGTCATATGGAATAAACTTATCAGACGATGGTGACATAATAAGTTTATTGCCTTTGCAAACTGAACAAATGCGTGGTAAAAAGATTCAATTAGCGCCTCGTGTTATGGAAGTACCGATGCCATTTAAGCGGACATCCAGTCCGGTAGCTTATTTTTTATGTGATAATAGTGGATATCTGCTTGGAGTAAATGAAGGTAAATCAAAAAAAGCGGAAGAATATTTTGATTTAAGCAAAAAATTGCATCTTGAGCTTTTATCTAATACTGATTGTCCGGCTGGCCATGCTGTTGCATGCTTTTTTGAAAAATGGGATCCAGCAATAGCATCTGCTAATCCTTTGATTTTAGATAAATGGGATGATCTTATAAATGGAGCTAATCTTATATTTTGGTATAAAGATGAGCCAGTAAGTAATGATCCTGAAGTACGTAAAATCTGGCAGGAATATTATGATAATAAAAATGAAGGACATTTGATACAGTGTTTAGTTACTGGTGAAAAAACTTATCTAGAAAATATTCATCCGCCTATAAAAGGTGTAAAAGGAGCACAGCCGACAGGAGCTGCATTAGTTACCTTTAATGAAGATTCATTTTGCTCCTATGGACATAAACAGGGAGAAAATGCACCAGTTGGAAGATATGCTGCTTTTGCTTATACAACAGCGCTTAATAAACTGCTGGCAGATTGGGAACATGTACAGCATATTGGTGATGCTACAGTGGTATGCTGGGCAGCTGGCGGAGAAAGCGCTTATCAGGATTTTGGGATGGCAGCGTTATATGGAGATACAATAACGGAACAGGATGTACATGGCGCTTTAACAAAATTAGCTGTCGGCCAGCCGATTGAATGGAATAATACCATGTTAGATCCGGAAACGCGGTTTTATGTATTAGGGTTATCGCCTAATGCATCGCGCCTTTCAGTACGATTTTTTTGGCAAAACAGTTTTGGCGCCTTAGCCAGAAATATACAAAAGCATTATGAACGGTTAAAAATTATAAAACCAGCGTATGAAAAATATGAAGATTTGTCAATATGGCAGCTTTTACAGGAAACTGTTAATAAAAATGCCAGAGAAAAAACAGCGTCACCGCAATTAGCAGGAGATGTATTAAGGGCTGTATTGACAAATGGCTTTTATCCGACAACATTAATTGATTCGGTAACGCTGCGTATTCGTGCTGAACATGAGATAACGCGAGGCCGAGCCGCTATAATAAAAGCTTATTATTTACGAAATAAAAATATAAAGGTTCCAGAGGAGGTTTTAACTGTGGGATTAAATAAAGACAGCACATATGTCCCATATGTATTAGGAAGATTATTTTCAGTATTGGAAAAAATACAAAAAAGAGCAAATCCAGATATTAACACTACTATTAAGGATAAATATTTTAATTCAGCTTCTGCTACACCATCATTGGTATTTCCAATACTTATCAATCTTGCACAAAAACATTTACAAAAGTTAGATATTAAAGCACAGAGTTATTTTAATATACAATTACAAGAAATTTTTGATAAATTTGATGAAATTACGGAATATCCAAAACGTTTGACAATGCCAGAGCAGGGATCATTTCAAATCGGTTATTATCATCAAACTCAATATGGATTTACAAAAAAGGAGGATAAATAATTATGTCTGAACCAATTAAAAACCGTTATGATTTTATAATTTTATTTGATGTAGAAAATGGTAATCCTAATGGAGATCCTGATGCTGGCAATATGCCGCGCCAAGATCCGGAAACAGGTTATGGTTTAGTAACTGACGTATGTTTAAAACGTAAAATCCGCAATTATGTTGAAGTAGCAAAAGAAAATATACCAGGTTTCGATATTTATATAAAAGATGATGTTCCGCTTAACCGCAGTGATGCAAGAGCTTTAACAGAATTAGAAGTTGATAAAGATTTAAAAAAAGCTAAAAAAACTGATAAAGACCTTGATATAAAAGTTCGTGATTTTATGTGCCGGAATTTTTATGATATACGTACATTTGGCGCAGTTATGACAACATTTGTAAAAGGAAATCTTAACTGCGGACAGGTACGCGGCCCTGTACAAATAGGCTTTGCCCGTTCAATTGATACTATTGTACCTCAGGAAATTACTATTACCCGTATTGCTATTACAACAGAAAGTGATGCTGAAAATAAAGGTACGGAAATAGGCCGTAAATATATTGTACCATATGGTTTATATCGTGCAGAGGGTTATGTCTCAGCTAATTTAGCCCGTAAGGTTACAGGCTTTTCTGAAGATGACTTAGAGCTTTTATGGCAGGCTATTATTAATATGTTTGAAAATGACCATAGCGCTGCCAGAGGTAAAATGGCTGTACGTGAACTGATTATATTTAAACATGATTCAGAATTAGGCAATGCGCCGTCGCATAAATTATTTGAAAAGGTAAATGTAAAACTTAATGAAGGTGTAGTAGCTCCAAGAGCTTATAGCGACTATATTGTTACTATTGATGAAGATATGCCTGAAGGCGTAACATGCAGGAGAATGTCTTAATGACAGTTTCAGAAAATGATTATTTAATGATGTCTGGGATACAGCATTTTTGTTTTTGCCGCCGGCAATGGGCATTGGTATATATGGAACAGCAATGGCAAGAAAATATACATACTATTGAAGGCAAATTAGAACATACACGATGTCATGATGAATCATTGACTGAAAAACGCGGAAACCTTTTAATTGTCCGCGGGATGAGAGTTATTTCCCATCGATTGCATTTATCCGGTTCTTGTGATGTAGTAGAATTTCATGCCGATCCATCTGGAATATCACTTCAAAAATGGGATGGTTTATGGAAACCTATACCGGTTGAATATAAACATGGCCATAGTAAAGAAAATGACGCGGATCGTTTACAATTATGCGCACAGGCTATGGCATTGGAAGAAATGCTTGTATGTGAAATACCTCAGGGAATATTATTTTATGAAGAAACCCGCAGAAGAGAGATTGTTGAATTAACAGATGAATTACGTAATACAACACAAAAGATGGCTGATGAAATGATATCATATTTTTCTCGCGGATATACGCCGAAAGTACGTCCGGCAAAGCATTGTAATGCCTGTTCTATTAAAGAATTATGCCTGCCTAAATTATATAAACAATCTGATGCTGCCGCATATATCAGTGAGCATATAACTCAAGCTGTAACAGGATCTATTGAGGAGGAATAACTGTGAGACGGTTATTAAATACGTTGTTTGTATTGACAGAGGATAGTTATCTTTCTCTAGAAGGTGAAAATGTTATAGTAAACCAGGATAAAAATCAAATGGCGCGTTTTCCTTTACATACATTAGAAGGAATATTTTGTTTTAATTATTCAGGAGCCAGTCCAGCTTTAATGGGCGCATGTGCACAAAGAGGTATTAATTTATGCTTTTTTACGCCTCGCGGACGTTTTCTTGCCCGTACAACAGGCGAGGCCAGAGGGAATGTACTCCTTCGCCAGCAGCAGTACCGGATATCTGATGATCCGGTACAAAGCTGCCGTTATGCCCGCAATTTTATTTTAGGAAAAGTTTATAATGGACGCTGGATATTAGAACGCGCTACAAGAGATCATCCTCAAAGGGTACCTGTTAAAGAACTGAAAAATATATCAGCTCAGATGGCGTCAGCAATGCCGTTAATTGAAAAATGTCAGGATGCAGGACAGTTATTAGGTTTAGAAGGCGAAGCTGCACAATGTTATTTTAAAGGATTTGGTGAATTAATATTACAGCAAAAGGCTGATTTTACATTTACTATACGCAGCCGCCGTCCGCCGCTTGATAATATTAACGCATTATTATCTTTTGCATATACGTTGCTTTCACATGACTGCGCAGCTGCATTGGAAGGAGTAGGATTGGATCCTTATGTAGGTTTTTTGCACCGTCCACGTCCAGGAAGAATAAGCTTAGCATTAGATTTGATGGAAGAATTACGTACAGTAATAGCTGATAGGTTTGTAATATCATGTATTAATCAAAAAATTATAACTGCTAAACATTTACAAACTCAAGAAAATGGAGCGGTATTTTTAACAGAAGATGGACGCCGGGTATTTTTATCAGCTTGGCAAAAAAGAAAACAGGAAATTATAACACATCCTTATTTAGGAGAAAAAATTCCATGGGGTCTTGTACCGCAAGTACAAGCTTTACTTCTTTCACGTGCATTGCGTGAAGATATAACAGAATATCCGCCATTTTTCTGGAAGTAATATGGGGATATATTTTTATAAATATAAATGTGATTCTAAGGAGGATTAATATGCTGGTTTTAGTAACTTATGATGTAAATACAGAGACAAGTGAAGGACAAAAACGGCTTCGTAAGGTTGCTAAAGCTTGTGTGGATTATGGCCAAAGAGTACAGAATTCAGTTTTTGAATGTTTATTGGATTCTGCTCAATTTGCTGTATTTAAATATAAATTATCAGCATTAATTGATCCCCAAAAAGATAGTTTACGGTTTTATCAATTAGGAAATAATTACAAAAATAAAGTGGAGCATATTGGTAAACATCCATTATATCAACAGGATGATATATTAATTTTATAAGTTATTTTATATTAGTGCGATATATAAGTGATCATAAAATAACAATAGGCTTCGCACCTGAATTTAATTAAAGGATATGATATTTATATATAATTTTTAATATAAGTTCAGGATGAGTAGTAATGAATAAGATATTTTTATATGTTTTATATAAAGATATTAATTGATTTTTGTTAATTTTTGCTGTCGTCCTCCATGCGGAGGACGTGGATTGAAATTTTCGTCCGTGTGTGCCATTATGTGGTGCTCACGGGTCGTCCTCCATGCGGAGGACGTGGATTGAAATGGTATCGTCTGGTACAATCTCAATACCAGTGGTAGTCGTCCTCCATGCGGAGGACGTGGATTGAAATATTCAATTCTATTCCTCCTTATTTTTAGAATA
>CALWVB010000087.1 GCA_944384895.1 uncultured Clostridia bacterium
ACGATACCGTAAAAAAGGGGGCGCCTGCGTGCAACCATATGAAATATGGTTGCCGAATGCAAAATAATTTGCTAAATAAAGATGATGTGTATTTAAGATAATGCTTGTTTTTCTTATTAACTCAGCCTGAATATTAAAAAAATTATTTTGCGTAAAGCGCAGCCAAAGGATGCGCTGCGCAGGCGCCCCCTATAAGCGGTACTTTTACATTATCTTTTGCTTTTTTATTTTAGTTTATTATTTATTCTTTTGTTTTCAGTGGTTTAAATTATTTTAGAAAATACAGCATTACAGGTTATAATATGTAAAATGCTTAGTAAGCCTTTATAGCCACAGTTTGAACTAAAGCCATAATTCCCCGCAAAAGCATAGATTCTGTAGAGTACCAATACATCGTAGGCCATGGGTAAAACTGCCATGATTTGAATTAACAGGATGGAGACTGCACTAAGATTGTGCTAACGTTCGTCCGATCAATTCCTTTTTTCTTTCGTTTTGTATTGTAATAGTGGACTTGCCGCAGTTCATATAGTGTATTAGCTATTTTCCCCAAAAAAGGAGGGCTAATCATTGGAACAAAAGGCACAGCCAAGATCCTTTTGTAAAAGTGTTTTCAAAAGCGGCGAAAGCACGACTTCTACAAAGCAATTCACACAAATGTGGATTAACCTGATTAATAAAATTGAAAAAGGCAAGTACACAAGCGTTGAAAAACAATAATGACAAGCTACTTTCCATATAATATAATCCATACGGAAGTAGCCTGTTCTATCTTTAAGGTGATCGAAACATGAAGGTAGCTATTTATTGCCGCTTATCCGAAGAAGATAGAAACAAGCAGTTTGAAACCGATGACTCTGGCAGCATACAAAACCAAAAATCCATGCTGCTGCAATACGCTATGGAACAGGGGTGGGAGCTTTACAACATCTACAGCGATGACGACTATGCCGGAGCAGACAGACGCCGACCGGAATTTAACCGTCTGCTGAAAGACGCCCAGCAGCATAAGTTTGATATTATCCTATGCAAGACGCAATCAAGATTTACCCGTGAATTGGAACTGGTGGAGAAATATATTCATGGTTTATTCCCCATTTGGGGTATTCGCTTCATCAGCATTGTTGACAATGCTGACACCGCGAATAAAGGGAACAAAAAATCCCGACAGATTAACGGGCTTGTCAATGAATGGTACTTGGAGGATATGTCAGACAATATCCGCAGCGTTTTAACCAACAGGCGGAAAAACGGATTACATATCGGTGCATTTGCTCTTTATGGCTACAAGAAAGACCCAGACCAAAAGGGGCATTTGATAATTGACGATCAAGCCGCAGCCGTTGTCCGTGAAGTTTTTACCTTATTTGCACAAGGTCACGGTAAAACTGCAATCGCCCGTATGCTCAATGACAGGGGCATACCAAATCCAACAGAATATAAGCGTCTGCATGGATTGCGTTACCAGCAGCCGAAGATGAAAAACAGTACCCTTTGGAAATACTCTGCGATTTCTAATATGCTGACAAATGAAATTTACATTGGTAATATGGTGCAGGGAAAATACGGTAGTATTTCCTATAAAACCAAGCAAAACAAACCTCGTCCAAAAAGCGAGTGGTATGTTGTCGAGGGTACACATGAACCTATTATTGACCGCGAGCTCTGGGACAGAGTACAGGCATTAGTCGCACAGAAGGCAAAACCCTTTGACGTTGGTACAATCGGTCTATTTGCAAGAAAAGCCCGTTGTGCAAACTGCGGTTACGTCATGCGCTCGTCTAAAAGCGCACCCCAATGCGGAGGTAAGCACTACTTGCAATGCTCAAACCGTCACGTTGCAAAGGATGCTTGTATCGGTTCTTTTATTTCAGTTGACAAGTTGGAGCATCTTGTTATTGAAGAGCTAAACCGATTATCGGCCGAATATCTTGACAAAGACGAGTTAGAACAAAACATTGAGTTTTGCAGAAACTTACAGGGACAAAAAGACCGTTTGAGCGCTGACCTTGCCACCTATCAAAAAAAGGCCCAAGAATATTCAAAGGGTATACGAGAGCTATACATGGATAAGGTAAAAGGGCTAATCTCAGATAGCGATTATATGGATATGTCAAAAGGCTTTACTACCGAGCGCAATCGCTTGGAAAAAGTCATTGCAGACGGCGAAAAGCAGTTAGCCGAACTTGACGAAAAAATTGCGGCGGGCGACAATCGCCGTCAAATTATAGAACATTACACTCACTTAGAACATCTTACCCGCGAAATGGTGGAAATACTGATTGATTTTATATCCATTGGCAAGCGAATACCGGGTACAAGGGATATTCCCATTGAAATTCATTGGAATTTTTAATTATACTGTCTAAATTCTTTCGGCTGCGGCGTTGATTTTCCAAAGCGATTCGACAAAGACAACTATGTCTATTCCTTGATTTTTGCATTGCAACCTTTCCCCTTATATTCTTCCTGGGTCTGATTTTATCACACATCGAACAAATTAACAGATTCTTCAGTCAAAAGTTGTTTTTACATAATTGCAGCAGAACAAAAGGCGCGAACAACTTATGATAATATTTTACGTTTCTGTGATGATCCTGATGTACGCGATCCTATTAAATTCTTGCGCCAAAGAGAAATTGTTCACTATCAACGTTTCGGCGAAGGATTAAGACTTGCTACAGATAAACTTAATTATAAGAATTTCTATGCCTTTAATCCTTCATTTGATAAAGTTAAACCTACTTGTCCTAATATGCCATCTTGCAAATAATAAATTAAATATTCTCCCCGTAAATATTTAATAATATAATAAGCGGCTGAGAATTTTATTATTGTAAAAATCCTGCGGCTAATATTAATTTATCATAAAATTGCAGTGGCAATGATTTCAATTAATCAAATTTAAATATCTTTAAAAAGGAAAGGCCATGTTTTATATGACCTTTCCCTTTTTTATTTGGGATTAAAATAGATAAAACTATTATAATATAAATGCGATTAATTATAAATAAAAAACTAATCTTAATAAAAACAGTTGGCAGAAAAGCTACCGCTGATAGGGGGCGCCTGCGCAGCGCATCCAAAGGATGCGCTTTACGCAAAATAATTTCTTAAATATTTAGGCTGAGTTATATAGAGAAACTAGTATTATTTTAAATACACATCATATTTATTTAGCAAATTATTTTGCATTTGGCAACCATATGAGATATGGTTGCACGCAGGCGCCCCCTTTTTACGGTAACGTAACCAGAGATTGGATATTACATATTTTTATATATCGCATGATTTAGGATAATATTGTCTTACTTATATGTCACTTTGCTTTTATTCTTTTTTATAACATGTTAAAATATATAATAATTGTTATTTTATATCAACGAGGTGTTATTATATATGCAAAAAATACTATTAGTTGAAGATGATAACAGCATTATACGCAATTTATCATATACATTAGAATGTGAAGGCTTTTCTGTTACAGCATGCATGACTCAAAAAGATGCTTTAAATGAAATAAATAATAATAACTTTGATTTAATATTGCTTGATTTATCTTTGCCTGATGGCAATGGTTATGCTATATGTTCAATGATACGTCGTAATTCTGATATTCCTGTAATATTTTTAACTGCTTCTGATGATGAAGCTAATATAGTAACTGGTTTTGATATAGGTGCTGATGATTATATAACAAAACCATTTCGTCCTCTTGAATTAATATCACGAATAAAAAATGCTTTAAGACGGCATAGTAAAACCTCTTCTATAATTACCATTGGAAATTTAAAAGTAGATTCAGATAAAGGAATTGTTTATAAAAATAATAAAGACGTCTTTTTATCTGCTTTGGAATACCGTTTATTATTAGTATTTTTAAATCATCAGGGACAGATTTTAACACGAAATCAATTGTTAGAAAATATTTGGGATGCTGCTGGTGATTTTGTTAATGATAATACACTTACTGTTTATATTAAACGTTTACGTGAAAAAATTGAAGATGATCCACAAAATCCTACTATTATAAAAACTATACGTGGATTAGGCTATAAGGCTGGTGATTAATATGAAGTTTTTTCGAAATCCTGAAATAAAAAATTTTTCATTTTTGCTTTTATTAATCAGTCTTGTTGGTATAATAATTAGTTTTATTATTAATATTTTAGCTGGTATATTAATGATAATTATATGTTTCTTATTTAGTGTATCTATCCTTATTTTTATGAAATACCGTTATAATAGATTATCTAAATTATGTAATTATCTTGATAATGTTATACAGGGAAATTATAATCTAGAAATTGAAGATAATTATGAAGGTGAATTAAGTATATTAAAAAGCCAGATATATAAAACCAGTATAGCTATGCGTGAAAAAGCTGAAACTCTTACAAAAGATAAAATATATTTATCCGAATCATTATCTGATATTTCTCATCAGCTTAAAACTCCATTAACTTCTATGCTGATTATACTTTCTTTAATGAAAAAATCTGATTTAACTTCTGAAAAACGCTTTGAACTTATAAGAGAACTTGATACACTTATTAACAGAATGGATTGGCTTGTAACCTCACTGCTTAAAATTTCTAAACTGGATGCAGGTACTGTACAATTTTCCAATAATCCGGTTAATGTAAATGAACTTATTAATAATTCTTGTAATCCTTTGCTTATACCTATGGAATTAAAAAATATTACACTTATTATAAATGGTGATAACTATGCTTATTTTAACGGCGATATGTCCTGGTCAGTTGAAGCAATAACTAATATAATGAAAAATTGTATGGAATATACCCCCAAAGGAGGAAAATTAACTATAGACTTTTCTGAAAATCCATTATATACCCAAATTAATATTTCAGATACAGGTATAGGGATAAACGATAAAGATCTTCCTCATATATTTGAACGGTTTTACAAAGGAAGTAATTCATCTCAATCCAGTTTTGGCATTGGCCTTAATTTATCTAAAAAAATTATACAAAAACAAAATGGTACTATTAAAGCTAATAATACTGCTGATGGTTCTATTTTTACAATTAAATTTTATAAAAGCGCTGTTTAATATAATATAAATGCAGCAAAGATAATTTATATAACACAAAGCAAAAATTGTTTCAACATATTTATCTAAAATGAAATAACATACAGCGGAAAAGGTACCGCTGATTAGGGGGGCGCCTGCGCAGCGCATCCTTAAGGATGCGCTAGGATGCAAAATAATATAATAAAATAATTGTTTATGCTGCATAAAAACATATGTTTTTCTTATAAGCAGTATTTTTAATATACTAAATTATTTTGCATAAAGCAGCCATATAAAATATGGCTGCACGCAGGCGCCCCCCTTATAAGGCAATGCATCATAAAAACATTTTCATAGCTAATATAAGAAATATGCCTGTATTGCTTTATATCTTTTGTTTTGAGATATTATATAATTTTAGATTATCCTAACTTTGTTATTCTTTAAAGTGACTATTCTGTCATTTTAAAGTCACTGCATTGTCATCAGCCTTTACTATAATCAAAGCATAATAAATTATGGAGGTTATAATTATGGAAATATTACGTGTTAAGAATCTATGTAAAACTTATGGTAAAGGTGATAATCTTGTAAAAGCTCTTGATAATGTTTCCTTTTCTGTTAATAAAGGTGAATTTGTATCAATTATCGGTCCTTCTGGTTCTGGTAAATCTACTTTATTGCATATTTTAGGCGGTGTTGACACTCCTACTTCTGGTAAGGTTTTTTTAAATAATAAAGATGTATATGCTCAAAATGAAGAACAATTAGCTATTTTCCGCCGCCGTCATGTTGGTCTTATATATCAGTTTTATAATCTTATTCCTGTTCTTAACGTACGCGAGAATATAACCCTTCCATTATTATTAGATGGCAGAAAGGTAAATGAACAGCATCTTAATGAATTATTATCCACTTTAGGTTTATCTAACCGTCAAACATATCTTCCTAATCAATTATCCGGCGGACAGCAGCAGCGCGCATCTATAGGCCGTGCTTTAATTAATATGCCGGCTTTAGTATTAGCTGATGAACCTACTGGTAATCTTGACAGCCAAAACAGCCAGGAAATTATTGAATTATTAAAACTTTCTAATAAAAAATATAATCAAACTCTTATAGTCATCACCCATGATGAGAATATCGCTCTACAGGCTGATAGAATTATAGCTATTGAAGACGGCCGTATTTCCAGGGATGAGGTGACTAATAAATGAATATTATGAATAAACTTACCCTGCGGCATATGAAACTTAATCGCCGCAGAACTATTATTACTATAATAGGCGTTATTATTTCTGTTGCTATGATTACTGCTGTTACTACCAGCTTTAACAGTTTTTTAAATTATTTTTCCCGTCAAAGTATCTATTCCTCCGGCGAATGGCATTTAAGATATTCTAATATAAAACCAACCGATTTAAATGCTATTGAAAGTATACAGGAAAAACAAACAACATATTTAAGCCGTAACGCATGTTATCTTAAGCTGGGAAATCCTAATGAGTATGAAAGGCCATATATTTTTATCAGAGAATATGATAAAACCGGCCTTGATAAAATGAGTATTAGATTAACTGAGGGCAGGTTACCTCAAAATTCAAATGAAATTATTATACCTGATATATTAAATAAAGAAACAGAAACAAAATATAATGTCGGAGATACAATTACTCTGGAATCAGGTTATAGAATACTTCATTTTGAAGATGGCAGTACAGATACAATTTGGCAGAATTATTCTCTTGTTGAACCAACTGATGATGATCCTGGTTATTATGAAGAATTTCAATCTATTGGTTCAAAAACATATACAATATGCGGGATTATGGAAAATCCCGGTTGGGACCGCAGTATTTCCCCTGGATATACCGCTATTTCTTATCTTAATGATAATACTTTAACTGATGATTCTCTAATAACAGCTTCTGTTATTATGGATCCGCCCAGCCGTAAAATATTAAAAGAACATGAGGCTTTATGCGACCAATTAGCTCAGAATAGTACAGTTGGCATAGAATTTTCATATAACAGAGACCAGTTGGCTTATATGGGAATAATAATGAATGAAGGATTATTTAATGCTTTATTAACCTTTGTCCTGGTTATGATCATTATTATTATGATAGGTTCTGTTGCAATGATACGTAATGCATTTGCTATTTCAGTATCAGAACGTTCCCGTTATCTTGGTATTTTATCAAGCGTTGGCGCTACTGCTAAACAAAAGCGTAAAACCGTTTATTTTGAAAGCTTTATAATTGCTGTAATTGGTATACCTTTGGGTATTATAGCCGGTATAGGCGGTATTGCTATAACGTTTAAACTGCTTGATCCTTTAATTCAAAATATGTCCGGATATGACGTGCCTTTATTAGCAAAAGTTTCTGTTATATCAATAATTATCGCTGTTATATTCTCTGCGCTTACTATATTTATTTCAGCTTATATCCCAGCCCGTAAATCAGGCAAAATTTCACCTATTGAATCTATTCGGCGAAATAATGATATTAATATAAAAGGCAAAGATGTTAAAACTTCTAAGCTTACTCAAAAAATCTTTGGTTTTGAAGCAGCTTTATCCCTTAAAAATTTAAAACGCAACCGTAAACAATACCGGGCTACGATCTTTTCCCTTATTATTAGTATTGTATTATTTTTATCTACCGTTACGTTTACCAGTTATGTAAACAGGATCCAGGCTTTTGAAACCCAAGGCTATAATTTTGATATAACCATTAATATTGATAATAAGAATCCTGAATTACAAAATGAATTTTATAATAATATTGCAAATTCTGATGAAGTAAACGCTCATTCTGTTATTTCTAATACTGTAGGTTATTATGCTGATATTGATAAAAGTTTATTTACATTACAGTTTGCTGAATTATTATCTGAAAACAATATTTCTTCACAGGATGATAAAATATTTACCGGAGTTAATATTTATGCCCTTGATGATGATAATCTGAAAGCTTTAGCTGAGCAGACTGGCGTATCGATTGATTCGCTTAAAGATATAAATAATCCTGCGGGTATTGTAATTAATAATGTTATAACGGAATATGATTTAAAACGTGTTGAAGGCCAGTTATTAAATTCCAGCGCTGTAGGCCAAACTATCAATGCATATGAATATGACAGCAACGGTGATGAAATTCCATTAAATAGTCCTATTAAAATAGCTGCTGTTACCGATTCATATCCTTTAGGTATTACTGGTTTTTCTACTAATATACAAATTATCACTTCTCAGGAAGTATTTAATAATTATTTCCCGGAAGATGAAATGATTATAAAAGAATTATATTTAACTCTAAATGAAGATGCAGACAGTTCTGAATTTACAAAACAAATATATGATGAAGCTGAACGGTTGAATATTGATGCAAGCGTAACCGATATGGCGCAATCCAATTTACAGTTAAAACAAATGGAAACTGTTATTTTAACATTTATATTTGGTTTTATTGCGCTTATTTCATTAATTTGTGTTACTAATATCCTTAATACTATATCAACCGGTATACAGCTTCGCAAACGTGAATTTGCTATGTTAAAATCAGTTGGTATGACCCCTAAAGGTTTTAACCGTATGATTCGTTATGAAAGCTTATTCTATGGTATAAAAGCTATATTATGGGGTATCCCTATCAGTATAATTATAGCTGTTATTTTACATTTTACTTTGCTTCAATCGTTTAGTCTCCCATTCTCTCTTCCATGGCTGTATATTATTTATGTTTGTATTGCAGTTTTGCTTATTGTCAGCATATGTATGCTTTATTCAAGCTCTAAAGTTAAAAAACAAAATATTATAGACGGCCTTAGAGAAGAAAATTTTTAAAATTAAAATAATATAAAAGAAAACCGGAAAGCTTAAATTACTTTCCGGTTTTTTATTATTACTTTATTATTACAATGATCTTACTAATTTAAATTTTATCCTTCATAAACTACGATTTCAGCTTTATCAATAGTTATTGGAGTTACAGGTACGCTTTTTTCCCCTGATTGTGGATTAGCTTCTACTTCTACGCCTGCTATAGCATCTACAACATCCATACCTTCAAATACTTGGCCAAATACTGTATAACCATATCGTTGATATGTCTCTAAAAATTCTTCCGGATATCTATTATAATCCAAACTTGGATATCCGCCGACTTCAATATATTTATCTATTACGCATTGCGGTATAGATTCAATTGGGAAACCGCTCTCAGCCATTTGTTCAAACATATCTTCAGTAACTGTAGTAGCTTGTACTATAAAGAACTGGCTGCCATTTGAATCCTTTAAACCTGTATTAGCCATAGATAACGCGCCTCTGAAATTGAACAGGTTTTCAGGAAGTTCTATTTCAAAATCTTCGCCCCATATTGATTCGCCGCCTGCACCAGTACCAGTCGGGTCACCGCTCTGAATCATAAAATCATTCATAACTCTATGGAATGTTACGCCGTTATAATATCCGCTGTTAACTAAGCCTTTGAAATTTTCAACAGCTTTTGGTGCATCATCTGGAAAAAGACGAATTTTTATAGTACCCATTGATGTAGTTAAAACTGCGATTTCTTCGCCTATTTCCGGAGGATCAAGCTGTTTAAAATCAACTTCTTCATCAGTTCCCATTTGTGCAGCAGATTTTGAATCTGATCCAGACGCTGTATCCGAACTTGTTTGCGAAGACCCATTGCTTATTGCACTAAGATTACTGTTATCATTACATGATGAAAATACAAATATTGAAGAAAAAAAAAAAAAAAGTGCTAATACCGATTTAAATTTCATTTTGCTAAACTCCTTAATCTTCTTTTATTTTTACTTTTAAAAAAATTATGATATCATCAGCCATATTTAATCTTGGCTTATATCCTGAAAAATAATTATACAGCATAATAGCTTAATTTAAAATGAGAAAATCATAGGTTTCACGTGAAACAAAGCCGATTATGCCGAAATTTGACGGTATAATAAGCATAATAAGCCCTTTTAAAAACGGCTTATTATGCTTATAAAAATTTATAATTATATCTAGTTTATTTTCTGCGATACTAAATTCATGCCATATATACTGTCTGCTGCTTTTTTAACAACATATTCAGCATTATATGTATTTGAGCCGGAAATTATTTTTGCTTTTACCCTAAAATAAGAATTACCTATATCATACACTCCAGAAATAGTCTTAGTATGCTCAGGAGCTTTATAAATTCTGTCTATATAATATTTATCATCAATTAATTCCAAACCTGCTGAACTTGGATTGGATAATGTTTTGCCAAAGAAATCTTTAACAGCCTTATCAAATACATTAGCAGGCACAAAATCCTTATTGCCGTTTTCTACATCTGTATCTATAGAATTCGAACAAAGATGCAATCCAACTTTTACCATGATGGTATCATTAATACCAGAATTTTCAAAGCTTTGATCAATTATCGGATCAAGCTTTACAATAGTGGATGCATTTTGATAATTACTGCTTGAAGGATCGACTGGACTTTCTCCAGACGGTGTATTATCACTGCTGGGATTATTGGATGAACTTGAATTATCAGAGTCTTCTGATGAACTAGGGTTGTCCGATGAACTTGACGAACTGCTGTCCGGTATAGATACATAAGGTATTACGGAAGAATATAATCCTGGAGCTGGAACAAAATAATAACCATTATTATGGTTGTTTTCAGCGTTATATCCGCTGACAGCTACAGACGCCGGCAAATCTGATACCAATTGAGATGAAGAATCTCCGTTCCCCTGATTTATATTAGATTGACCGTTATTTTTTTCTGATGATGCAGAATGATTATCAGGGCTGCTAATATTTTTATACATTGAAGGGATTCGGCTTGCACATGACGCCAATGCAGTACATAAAATTATAGCTATAGCCGTCCAAAGAATTCTATAATATTTTCTCATATTCTTCCTCCTTCCTCAAAGTATAAAGATTTATATACATCATTATGCCGTATAATTATGTATATACTTATTATAATTATATTAAATTTATATTAAAAAACAAATAATACCTTAATAAATCCGTATAATTATACTAATTATTTACACTTTTAGTTAATAAAAGAAAATATTAAAAGGTGGCAATACACGTAAAAATAAAAATATAAATGGTGTAAATGATATTATCACAATCTGCCATATTTTTAATTTTATACGAAATGGAATATACGGCCGTTTTATTCCATTAATAAACATGGCCGCTATTAAAATTAATAATATTAATGCAATTGAACCTATAACAGGATTATAGCGAAAAGCCTCATAAATATTTAAATTTAGTAATTCCTGTATAGCTCTTGTAGTACCGCATCCTGGACAGTTATACCCTGTTAACATTTTAAAATAACAAGGTTTAAATATTCCAGTAAGCTGTATATTATAGATATTATATATAAAACATGCCGAGAAATATAATACGCAAAGTAATAATGGTGTTAAAATATTCCCTCTTGGAGTATTAAAAGCTATTTGAAATATATTATTTTTGTTTTTTAATTTAATGTTCTTATTCATATTATATATTTAAAAAATAGATTTTTTTATATAACTCTGTCTAATAATCTGAATAGGTTTATTATTAATTATTAATAAAGGAATATCATTTACAGCTTTTGATAAAATTTCAGATGGGATACTGTCAGGGATACTATTTACCATTTCTTTAAGGTTAATACTCCTTCGTCCTGAAGAAGTATGGGCATCGGTCGCTAAAATATCAGCATAACCGTTTTTCAACATTGCCATAGCTAATTTTTTAACTCTCCGTCCAAAACCGCCTAAAAGGCTAAAACAATTTATTTGGAATAAACAGCCCTTATCACCCAGTTCATTAATTATATCATAATTATTCATTATTATTTCAAACCGTTCAGGATGAGCAATTATAGGAATAAGTCCATTATCAAATACACAATCGGCATATTCCATGAGATGTTCTTCTTTTACTGGTATAAATGGAAACTCCAACAATAAATACCGACTGTTATTTATTGTTAATTTATTAAAATTTGTATAATGAAACATAGCATCTGAACAAGCAACTTCAGTGCCAGGCAAGATATTTATATTAATTTTATTATTTTTAATAGCCTGCTGTAATTGTTCTAATTTATCATTACGCATCTGAAAAAATCTTTCAGCTTCAT
>CALWVB010000088.1 GCA_944384895.1 uncultured Clostridia bacterium
AATATTTAGAACAAATAGTAATTATATTAGGTAGATCTGGATTAGTAAAAAGTGTGCGAGGAGCTCAAGGGGGATATATATTAGCAAAAGATCCTCAGGAAATATCAATAGGACAAATTTTACGATCATTAGAAGGTTCATTAGCTCCTGTTGATTGTGCTGACTGTGAAGGAAAAGATTGTCCGCGTGCTGATAAATGCGTAACATTAGGAGTATGGACAAAAATACGCAAAGCTATAGAAGATGTAGTGGATAATACATATTTATCTGAACTAGTTCAAGAATATCAGGACAGCATGAAGTCATGTGATAGTTTAGCATAATTTTAAAGAAATAATATTATAGTGATCTGAATTACATAGTTTATTATAAGCAAAGCTTATATAGCTTATATAAAACATGATTTTTTTCATTTTTATAAATCTATAGTTTAATTTTATTTAGAGCACTAAGGGATAATTTTAATATTATTCTTAAAATAATACAGTATAAAAAATACCTGATACCTGATAAATGTAAATACAATATTTATTATAGCAATTTATACGTTAAGGATGCCGGTTACCTTTACGAGAGGGGGGCGCCTGCGGACCGCCATATGAAATATGGCGGCTAAATGCAAAATAATTTGCTATATAAAGCTATTGTTATTAAGACAATAATCTAGTTTATATTTTTACCATGCTTCATTTATCAGCTATTATTTTGCATCCTAAGCGCATCTTTAAAAGATGCGCTGCCGCAGGCGCCCCCTTTTGTAGATGTTAACGGTAATGTTCTCTATTATTATTGCTTTTGAAAAATCTATATGAATATAAATGTGATAACAAAAATGTAATCACATATAAATATTAAAAAAAATTAAGACAAGGAGTTGGTTTAATGGAAAATTATCTATATAAATGTGATGTATGCGGATATGCTCATATAGTACCGGCATATTGGATGTCATTTTCACCTGATGAAGTTTTAGAACAGTCTCATCTTGATGTTAATACAGGCAAACCTTGCAGTAATGAAAAACTGCGGCTAATTGAAGAAACTGATTAATATTTATAGTCTTAAAATAAAAAGCTTCACAATATTAAATTGTGGAGCTTTTTATTTATTAAAAAATAATTCTTTTATATGATTCTTGAACTTATAGCTAGGATAAGGTATAATTACTTAAAAATAAAATATAAATTCCGGAAATATACAGAATAATATAAAAGAATAAACTGTATAAATAAACCCGGCAAAGGAGCAGGGATATAATAAAATATGGATAGTGAAAACGCATTTAAAAAAGCTAAAAGGATAGTAGTTAAATTGGGTACGTCAACATTAACTCATGAAAACGGTAAATTAAATCTGCGCCGTATATCTCAGCTTGTCAGAACTTTAGCTGATTTGCGTAATGAAGGTAAAGAAATAATATTAGTATCCTCCGGCGCAATTGGCGTAGGAGTAGGCAAACTTAATTTAACTCATAGGCCATATGATATAGGCGGCCGTCAAGCATGCGCTGCAGTCGGACAATGCGAATTAATGTACATATATGATAAATTATTCATAGAATATGGTTATATAACAGCACAAGTGCTTTTAACAAGAGATATAACAGATGATGAAATCCGTAAACGTAATGTACAAAATACATTTGAACGTTTATTGGATATGGGTGCTTTACCCATAGTTAATGAAAATGATACAGTATCGGTTGATGAAATTGAATATGGTGATAATGATACATTATCAGCTATTGTAGCAGAGTTAGTTAATGCTGACGCGCTTATTATGATGACTGATATAGAAGGTTTATATAACAGTGATCCGCGTACAGATTCACAAGCTCAATTAATTCATCATGTTAAAGAAATTACCCCTCAGATACGTGCAAAAGCAGGGGGCAGGGGATCAACACGCGGTACAGGCGGTATGATTACAAAATTAGATGCAGCGCAAATAGCTATGGATGCAGGTATTATATCAGCTATAATCAACGGATATGATCCGGAAAATATATACAGGTTATTATCTGGCGAACAGATAGGTACAGTATTCTGGCCGGAATAAAAATCATGTTAACATGAAAATATTTTTTCATCATAATTTCAATTTCAATAAATTATGATCTTTTAACAGAAGGTTGCAGTATTTGATCAAAATCTTCTGAGAACCTTTAAATAGAGGGATTTATCACTATGCGTTGCCCGTTATCTCTTTAACGGCTGCATGCAGGTTTTACTCTTTACCTTATCCGGCGTATAAGGATAAATGCAAGGACAACAGATAAGGTTACAACTTAAAACAGGCGTTAGGCCTTATAAAATCAATGGTTTTTAAAAATTAAATAGTTAAATTCCAATTTAAGTAACTGATTTATATAATAAAAGGAGGCTTTAAATATGACAGTATTAGAACAAATGGGTATTAATGCAAAAAATGCATCAAGAATACTTTCATGCGCTAGTGCGGCTATAAAAAATGATGCGTTATATAAAATCGCTGATGCATTGGAAAATAATGCAGATATAATAATTGAGGAAAATAAAATTGATTTGGAAAATGGTAAACAAAACGGGCTTACTAAGTCTTTATTAGATAGGCTTGCATTAAGTAACGACAGAATAAAAGGTATGGCGGACGGAGTACGAAAAGTAGCTCAGTTTGATGATCCTATCGGACGGGTTATATCAGGTAAAACCTTGCCAAATGGTTTACAAATACAAAAAGTAGCAGTACCTTTAGGAGTAATCGGTATTATATTTGAAGCGCGTCCTAATGTAACATCCGATGCTGCTGCTTTATGTCTTAAATCAGGCAATGTATGTATACTTCGCGGAGGTAAAGAAGCTATAAATTCCAATAAAGCTATAGCTAAAATAATGCGCAGCGCTATTGAAAAAGCTGGTTTGCCGGCTGATTGCGTTGCATTAATTGAAGATACTTCCCGTGAAACCGCCAATGCTATGATGAAAATGAATCAATATCTTGATTGTCTTATCCCGCGCGGCGGAGCTGGGCTTATTAACAGCGTTGTACAAAACTCAACTGTTCCGGTTATTCAGACCGGTGTAGGAAATTGTCATATTTATGTTGAAAAAACTGCTGATATAAATATGGCGGCTGAAATAGTATATAATGCAAAAACACAGCGTCCGTCTGTATGTAATGCTGCGGAAAGCCTTATTATAGATGAAGCTATTGCTAAAGAGGCTTTACCAATAATTGCGGAAAAATTAGCAGAAAAAGATGTAGAAATCCGCGGATGTGAAAAAACATGCGCTATTTTGCCTCAAAGTATATTAGCTACAGAGGATGATTATTATAAAGAATTCCTTGATTATATTATAGCTGTTAAAGTTGTATCCGGTATTGATGAAGCTTTAGCTCATATAGCAAAATATTCAAGCGGCCACAGCGAATGTATTATAACTAATGATTATAATTCTTCCCGCAGGTTTACTAATGAAGTGGATTCCGCTGCTGTATATGTAAATGCATCCACACGCTTTACTGACGGCGGTATGTTCGGTATGGGCGCTGAAATAGGTATTTCAACACAAAAATTACATGCCAGAGGACCTATGGGATTAAATGAACTTACTTCTATGAAATTTATTATTAATGGTACCGGTCAAATCCGTCCTTAATTTCTAAAAAATAATATAAACTAAAATTATAAAAATAAATCCAGATTAAATTTCTGGATTTATTTAAAATATATTAATGTTAAGAAGATAAACAATAAAAGGACGGCTTATTTAAGGCTATCAGGGCGGCGCCAATAAAACAGCATAAAGATTGTTTGAGTAAAACGGTATAGCTTCGGCTATGCCGTTTTATTGTATGAAGAAAACCACTGGCAAGGCGAGTGGTTGCAGAGAAGGGTTTTGCCGATGATGCAGACAAAAAAACTCCTTTTGCTAGAATAGGGGTGCGGTCTGGTAACTGCACGAAATCAGCAAAAGGAGGTCATTCGAAAATGAATGGCATGAATGGTTTAACGCATACGAGATGGAATTGCAAATATCATATTGTATTTACTAAGATAATTTAAATCACTAAAAACAAAAAAACTATAATAAACTAAAATAAAAAAAGCAACAGATAATGTAAAAGTACCGTTTATGGGGGGCGCCTGCGCAGCGCATCCTTTGGATGCGCTGGGACGCAAAATAATTTTTTTAATATTTCAGCCTGAGTTAATAAGAGAAACGAGCATTATCTTAAATACACATCATATTTATATAGCAAATTATTTTGCGTAAAGCAACCATATGAAATATGGTTGCACGCAGGCGCCCCCATGAACGAAGACATTCCCGTTTCATGTTTTATTAAATTTTGTTTTTTATGATGGTTTTGTGCTATATAGATTATTTTTATATAATAAATATTTTTTCTTTATAAAATAATAAATTAAACCAACAGCATCAGCTAAAAACCATCCGATTGGAACCGACCACCATATACCTGATACGCCAAAAAACGGGATTGAAGATAAAATATAAGCTAAAACTACACGGGTACCTAGTGAAATGATGGTAAGTATAACCGACATACCAGGTTTTCCAAGTGCACGGTATAATCCATATAATAAGAATAAACAACCAATACCACAATAAAATGCACCTTCTATATGAAGATAATTTATACCTTGAGCAATAATAGCTGTTTCTTCTTTATTTACAAATAATAACATTAATGGACGAGCAAAAATCCATACAACTAATGAAATGATTATACAAAAAATTAAAGATGTTATAATTGCATATTTAAGGCCGGATTTTATTCTATCTTCTTTTTTAGCGCCATAATTTTGTGCAATAAATGTTGAAAAAGCATTGCCAAAATCCTGGACCGGCATATATGCAAAAGAATCAATTTTAACAGCTGCTGCAAATGCTGCCATAACAGTCGGTCCAAAGCTGTTGACTAATCCTTGTACCATTAATATACCTAAATTCATAACCGATTGCTGTACACAAGTTAATACTGAAAAACTGGAAATCTGTTTTATACAAATCCAACGTATTTTACAATGCGACTTGTTTATACGTAAATGCGGACATTTAAACCATGTATATATTACAATACCAATGCCGGAAATATATTGTGAAATTACAGTAGCCTGGGCAGCTCCTGCTACACCTCGGTTAAGACCTAATACAAACCATAAATCTAATACTATATTTAATACAGCTGAAACAGCAAGAAATATGAGCGGAACAACTGAATTGCCTATTGCACGCAAAAGTGATGCAAAATAATTATAAAGAAATGTTGCCATTATACCATAAAATATTACGATTAAGTAGTCTTTCATTAAACCTTGTATTGAATCTGGTACCTGAAGAAAATATATAATTTGATCTATTAATATAAAGACAAGGATATTTAAAATTATAGTAAGAGATGCTATTAAAACAAATGATGTACACATGCATTCTTTTAAACCATTATAATCTTTTTGACCAAACCGTATGGAAAATACCGCTCCACTACCCATACACAGCCCTAATAATATTGAAGTTAAAAATGTCATTAATGTAAAAGCTGATCCAACAGCAGCTAATGCATCAGGTCCTAAAAATCGCCCTACAATTAAGGTATCAGCTACATTATAACATTGCTGCAATAAATTTCCCAAGATCATAGGCACAGCAAATCGCAGCATGGTTTTCATAACAGGGCCTTTAGTTAAATCTCCCTTCATATCTTTTCACATGCTTTCTAAATGAAATATATAACTTTCGTTTTGTAATTATTATATCTAGATTTATAGCATAAGTCAATTATTATATTTCAAAAAGACTATAGCAATCATATTAGTTTTGTTTTATAATAAATTATATAAATAATATGAAATAGCATGTAGTAAATACCATATTATCTTAAATCAAACAATATATAAAAATATACATTAAAATATTAAAGAAAACATTTAAAGTTACGTTACCGTAAAAAAGGGGGCGCCTGCGCGCCACCATATTTTATATGGTGGCTATATGCAAAATAATTTGTGATATTAAGATACTGCTTATTAAAACGATACTTGGTCTTTTATTATTACCATGTCTAAATTTTCAGCCATTATTTTGCATCCGGCGCATCTTTTTTTAAGATGCGCTTCGCAGGCGCCCCCCTTTCCTTTTTTCGGCAGAGACTGCTAAAAAGTGAATATGCCTGTTGATATATGCTTACTGCACACGCCTATTTGCTTATTTTGAGTAAATCGCTTTATAAAAAAGCTAATATATTCATCTAAAGCATGTCACGCAGCCGCTTATACACTTAGATATCTTCAAAATATATATGATATTATTCAAGATAAGCACATTTTCCTTATATCTAATGTGTTTTTATATATTTCTATTTATTATCATTACTTGTTATTTTTGTTTTGTATTATTAAAATTATCCTTGTTAATGTGATAATATATATTTAATATTATTAAGGAGTGAAACTAAGCGATGTTTCTACAAGGTTTGGATGAACTAGATCAAAAAATTATCAGGCTGCTGATAGAAAATGCACGTATATCCTATTCTGATATTGGTCAGCAGGTCGGTATTTCAAGAGTAGCTGTAAAAGCACGTATTCAGTCATTGGAACAGCGCGGTATTATAGAAGAATATACAACAATAATAAATCCACAAAAAATCAGCGGCGCGGTATCCTGTTATTTTGAAATTGAAACATTGCCAGATACTTTTAAACAAATAATTGAAATATTAAATACAAATGAAACTATTACTCAAATATATAGGGTTACTGGTAAAAATAAGCTGCATGTCCATGCAGTAGCAGCATCCAGTGAAGAAATGGAAAAATTAATAAGCAAAGTAATCGATCCTTTGCCTGGTATTATTAGCTGCAGCTGTAATATTATTTTATCGCGTATTAAGGATATTAAAGGTTTAAGGCTATAATAAAAAAAGAACCTTAATAAAGTTCATTGCTTTATCAAGGTTCTTTTTATTTATATAAATTTTATTCATGCAGCGGATAAAAACCAGCTTCTTTTGTAGCAGTATCGCGCCAAATATAAACATCGCCGTCAAATTTTAATTGTAAACGCTGACGATTTTCACCGGAGAATAAATTAAATACTTCCGCTTCACATTTTGATGCAACCGGATTATCATTTGAATAAAAGATAACTTTATTTGGAAGTAATTCAAATCGCGTATTATATGATATTTTTAAACGAAGGAAATCAACCGGTTCATCAAATGTATATATACCATTAAAAAATTCAGCATAAAGGGATGTAAGTATTATAAATACAGATACTAAAGCGGCTGCCCATAATCTTATACCATGTTTGGATATTACAAGATATAATCTCCATAATAACCAAACGATTATAAATAATGCGCCTACTATAATAATCCAGGATAAAGCTTGGGCTCCCATTTGTGCAAAAGCATCTTTATCAAATTGAGATGAAAATACAACGCCTAACCATTCATCATAAACTAATTTATATATGTATTGCATGGTTTCCGGTATAGTACAAATAATTATACCAAATAAACCAAAGAATAAAACCCTTTGCAAATTAAGTGATAATTTCTTGCTTTTGCCTATTAATATCAGCGAAACTATTGCTAATATTATTGCCACTATAGATAAAATACTCAATTTTATACACCCTTTCCCACATAAAAAATAATCTTCATATATACAAATTTTAATTATATAGATAAAATATTTTTAAAGCAACTATATTTTTATTTGTTTCACATACAGTTGAAAAAGTATCATAAATTATACAAAGATTAATGATAAGATTTGAAAAATCCATTAAAAATGTTTTTATCTTTACTATTTGTAATTTTACGCCTTATAAATTTACAAATAACAGCAAATAATGGACCTAAAAAATAACCAGCTGTATTCATTATAAGATCATCTATATCAGCATAACCGGTATTTAAAATATATTGTATAGCTTCTATACAGAAGGATAAAATAACCGGTAAAATAAAATATAATATGCCAGGTTTTTTATCCCGTTTTATTTCCATGATAAATCCAATTGGAGTTAATAAAAAGATATTGCCTGCAAATTGGCAGAACTGCTGAAATGGAGTAAGATTAGAGGTAATTTCTTGAAAAGAAGTAAACGGTATTAATTGCAAATTGCGTTGACCAGATAAATCTATTTCACGGATTAATATAAATCCATTTATCAGTTCTAAAATATATATACATAAAAATATAAATCCAACCCTTTTAAAGGCTTTTATAAATTCCTGCTGTTGTTTTTTATATGCAATATAATCAGTTTTTGAAAATATCCGTACAAGCAATAATGAAATTAATGCTGTAAAACATATGGCTACAATTGATAATATAGCGCGGTTTGTAAGAGGAGAATTGATTTTATTTATAAAGCCAATTGAATAATGTATAACCTGATTTAAATAATCAGCAAGAAATGTAGCAGCAGTAACAGCTGCCCATATAGTTATTGCTGACGCTACTTTTTGCGGTCCATCTTTATATTTATGCAACAATAAACATATTATAAGGGAAATTATAGCAGTTATAAATATACGAATAGTAAAAAATTTATCAATATTTGCAATACGGAATAAAAAATATAAAACAGCAGCTGATAATATTATAACACCTTCACCACTAAAATGCTTTATATTTGTATTTTTCATAAGGTATTTCTCCTGAAATCCAAATAATCCTGCAAAATTATAGATGCAGCGGCTGCATCTATATTATTTTTACGTTTTTTGCCTCGTGTATCAGTACTATTCATAAAAACATGAGCTGACATAGTAGTGCAGCGTTCATCCCATAAAATTGTTTGAATATTACTATGTTCATGCAATAATTGAGCAAACTCAGCACATTTTTGAGCGCTTTGGCCGCGGGTACCATCCATATTTTTGGGATGACCTACTACTATTAACTGCACATTATATTTTTTTACAATATCGCATATTCTAATTAATAATTTATCTTTATTATATTCAGTTATTACGCATAATGGTGATGCTAACATTTCCGTTTGATCAGATAATGCAAGGCCGGTTCTGACATCGCCAAGATCAACTGATAATATTCTCATTTAAAATAATCCGCCTTTTTATAAGTTTATAAAAAATTTATTATATTGATAAAACTATAAAGTCTGAATTTTACTATATCATAAAAAATATAGAATTAATAACGTAAATAGATTTTATGTATTATTATAAAATCTATTATAGAAAAATACTGTATTAATTTAAATCACAATACTTTATCATAGAAAAATAATATAAAATATCATTTTTCCAGTTAAATACATATATTAGTACTGTTTTATTTAGATAAATATTAACAATATTATACTATTTTTAAGGTGCTTTAATATTAAAAAATGATCAGTAAAAGTATTTATTATAAAGTACCGACCAATCTAAAAAGGGGGGCGCCCGCGCGCAGCCATATGAAATATGGCTGCTGTACGCAAAATAATTTTGACTATAAACAGACAGTTTATAAAGCGAATATTCATTCCTTTTTTAATTCAGCCCGGCGTTTTAATATATTATTTTGCTTTTAGCGCATCTTAAAAAGATGCGCTGCGCGGGCGCCCCCATTAAAACGGTACTTGATATGTTTTTATGTTATGTTATTTTAACATAAGTTTTCGTATAAATTTTTTGTAGCTGACAGATTTAAGTATTAAAAAATTAGTAATCTGTTTTTATTATCTGTATTATTTTAGATTATCTTAGTTAAAATAAGTATTAAAAATAAAACTAAAGTAATATTATTGAAATTTTTGTTCTAAAGTTAAACCAGGTTTCCACCAGGATTGTTTGCCTAATGTGGAATTATTTTCAGGCAAATGGCTGTTATCGCTTTCTATTAATAAAGTAGGTTTATTATTTTCATCAATTTCAATAAGGCTTACAGCGGTATTATCGCTCCATTTAACATCATTAAGCTTATCAATATCCCAACCCTTAGCCCAGCATAACATATTGCGGATAACGCAGCCATGGCTAACACATACAATAGTTTTACCCGGATGCATATTAGCAATAGTTAAAGTCGTATTTATAATACGGTTTCGGACCTGCAACATAGTTTCACCGGCAATAGGCGCAAATTTATGCGGTTCCATAGCCCAGCAATAAGCTTCATCTGGATAAAGCTCAGGGATTTTCTTCCAGGATACATTTTCCCAATGTCCGCCGTTTATCTCAATAAGCCTCTCATATGGGATTATATCAAGATTTCTATATTTATTTACAGCTTTAGCTGTAAGCATAGTACGGTTTAATGGGCTTGAATATATGTAATCATATGAAATATCTTTAAACCTTTCAGCTAAATATCCCAATTGGATTTTTCCGTTTTGCGTAATTTTTGAATCATAATGCCCATGAAATAAGCGATAAAAATTTCCTTCAGCTTCACAATGGCGTACAAAGTATATTCTAGTTTTTGGCATATGCTTGATTATCTCCTTTAATAAGGGGATATTTTTATATTAGATATGCTGGATTATATTATAGGTTTATAGCTTTTTTGCTGACACGTACATAGAAATAAAATCAATAGAACTTATAGCAAATATAAAATTAATTGAGCAAAAGCTAAAATAATAAGCATATTACAATAAAACAGCCGCGTTTGGGTACTTTAGTACCCAAACCTGCGATATATCTTGATATATCGCAGCGCCGCACAGCGGTGGCGGCTGTTTTATAATGATAAAAATTCCCTTAAAACCTTTAGGTGAAAAATATTTATTATATAAGATTTTATACTATCTTCTTTAACTCAATATTAAATTATAACTTTACCAGTAATTTCACTGATATTTTTAAGCGCATTATTACGTGTATATTTTTTTAATCCTTCAATAATTTTTACAGGTGTATATGGATCGGTAAAATTAGCAGTGCCCACCTGTACAGCAGCAGCGCCAGCCATTAAAAATTCCACAGCATCTTCCCATGATGATATGCCGCCCATGCCAATAACAGGAATTTTTACTTTATTTGCTACTTGCCATACCATACGCACAGCAACAGGTAATACAGCCGGGCCTGATAATCCGCCCATAATATTATTTAATATAGGTTTGCGGGTTTTTATATCAATACGCATACCTAAAAGTGTATTAATAAGTGAAAGAGCATCTGCACCTTCTGCTTCAGCTGCTAATGCTAATTCAGTTATATCAGTAACATTAGGAGATAATTTAACTATAATCGGTTTAGTTGTATTTTTACGTACTGCGCGGGTTACTTCACTGATACCTTCACAGGTAGTACCAAACTGCATACCGCCATGTTTTACATTTGGACAGGATACATTCATTTCTATCATATCGATATTAGTACTATCCAAACGTTTAGCCATCATACCGTATTCTTCCGAAGTATTACCGGCTATATTAGAAATACATACAACGTCATGCTGTTTTATCCAGGGAAGATCATCGCTGATAAATTTATCAACGCCAGGATTTTGTAATCCTACGCTGTTAAGCATACCAGCAGGAGTTTCTGCTACTCTTGGAGGAGCATTGCCTTCACGCGGCGCTAATGTTAATCCTTTACAGGATATACCGCCTAATTTATCAATGGGATAAAATTCATTAAATTCCCGGCCAAAGCCAAAGCTGCCGGAAGCCATTATAACAGGATTTTTAAAATGTACTCCAGCTATAGTTACATCAAGGCCGCTCATTACCATACAACCTCCTTTGCATCAAATACAGGCCCATTTTTACATACATGCAAATAATGTTCCTCGCCTGATTTATCTTTAGTTTTACATGCGCATACAAGACATGCGCCTATTCCACATGCCATACGTTCTTCTAAAGATACTTCGCATTTTATATTGTATTTTTCTGCAATAGCAGCAGTAATTTTTAACATCGGACGCGGTCCGCATGCCTGGATTATATCATATCTTGGCTGTTTTTCATTTAATAATTGTTCAAATAATAACCTTTCTAATAATGCGGTTACAAAACCATGATATCCATCGCTGCCATCATCAGTTGCTACCATTACTTTTGAACCATATCCTATAAAATCCCTTATTAATATTTCATTATCTTTTGATCTGAAACCTAATAAAGCAGTTGTATTTTTACCAGTATGTCTTGCAATAGATAAAAGCGGCGGTACACCGATTCCTCCGCCTATTAATATAGTGCGTTTATTATTATCAATAGTAAATCCATGGCCAAGAGGACCGGTGATATCCATTTTATCGCCTATATCAAGCGTAGCTAACCAATCAGTACCTTGGCCGCGTATTTCAAATACTATACGGATACAGCCATCTTCTTTATCAATACCACATATTGATATTGGACGGCGTAAAGTATAACAGGAACATAATATATTTATGAATTGTCCCGGTAATGCTATATCAGCAATTTTTGGACAATATAAAATAACATCATATATACCTTGTGCTATTTCTGTTTTATTTGTTATTGTACCTATTTCTTGTAAATATTTCATAAATAGACCTCCCATACAGGCGCGGAAGCCGCGCAGCAACCGGCGAAACGCCGGAGTAAAACGAGATGTGTAGCCACGTGAGGATAATAAACCCTATCACCTGGTAGGGATAAAATATGCTAAGGTTATGTCCGCGAGGAACTAATGTATTATTTAACAAAAACTACCCCACGACTTTGGCGCGGAAGCCGCGCAGCAAAACGAGATGTGCAGTCAGGCGAGAATATTAATCCAAGTTCCCGATTGGAACAAAATATGCTAAGGTAATGTCCGTGAGGGCGCGGAAGCCGCGCAGCAAAACGAGGTGTGCAGCCAGTCGAGAATATTAATCCAAGTTCCCGATTGGAACAAAATATGCTAAGGTTATTTCTGCGTGGAAACAGGATATTATTTAACAAAAACTTCCCCGCGACTTTGCCGTGGCGCTTCGCCACCGTGACTTTGCACCGGCACTTCTCCGGCGCCTGCGTTCTGCCATATTTACAATATGGCAGCTGGATGCAAAATAATTTGTTATATTAAGATATTGTTTCTTATAAAATATCCTGGTTCTATTTCCAACATATCCTGCTTTATTAAGTTATTATTTTGCATCCTAGCGCATCAAAGATGCGCTGCGCAGGCGTCTCCTTAAACGGTACTTTTTTTGCTTTATGCTTTTTATTTTATAATATATATTTTTGTTTTTACTTTTATTTAATATATCTATGAATACAAAAACAGTAAATGGATATTGGGGAGAAAAGCTTTAAGTTTTTGAAGTTTCTTAAGGAACTTTTTACAAAAAGTTCCTTAAGTCAGATTGCATGCGTAAAGCTTCACGACGGGCAGCGCCTGCATAATCCTTTTCATCACAGTTTTCTTTTTTATATGCACACATAATAGCGCGGGATGAATTAACAATAGCGCCAATACCATCTTTATCAAATGCAGGAGCTATACCTTTAGCTCCGCCGCCTTGAGCACCATAACCTGGTACAAGGAAAAATGTATGAGGTAATTTTGCCCTAAGCTCAAGCAGTTGTTCAGGATATGTAGCTCCTACAACAGCGCCAACTCCGGAATAATTATATTTTTTCCCCATAATAGAACTGCCCCATTGTTCACATAACATACCCATTTTTTCATATATACTTATATTTTCCTGTAATTTTAAATCCTGTAATTCGCCGGAAGATGGATTTGATGTTTTTACTAATACAAATATTCCTTTATCTTCCTTATTACATATATCTATAAGAGGTTTTATACCATCTGTACCAAGATATCCATTAACAGTTAGTGCATCAGCACCAAAAGCTTCAATAGCTTGGCCATTTATATCAGTTTTACCAAGATGCGCACATGCATAACTTTCCATAGTTGAACCAATATCATTTCGTTTGCCATCAGTTATAACAAACATACCTTTTTGTGAAGCATAATCAATAGTACGCTTTAATGTTTTCATACCTTGCCAGCCATACATTTCATAATAAGCGCATTGTGGTTTTACAGCCGGTACTATATCATATAAAGCATCGATAAGCCCTTTATTAAACTGCCATATAGCTTCGCTTGCAGCCTCCAGAGTATTACCCATTTCTTTAAAAATTGGTTCTTTTATATATCCCGGGATATAATCTAATTTAGGATCTAATCCTGCGACTGTTGGGTTGTCCATTTTTATTATGGAATCAATTAACCGATCAAATGGCATAACTGCAACTCCTTTTATTATATTTTTCATTATACTTTTTATTTATGCTTATATAAAATTACCAGCTTACATTTTTAATATATTATTAAAGCTATATTAATCTAAATGGTACGTTTATAATAAAACTACCGATTATAGAAAGCTAAGAGGGGGGCGCCTGCGTACAACCATATGCAATATGGTTGTTTTATGCAAAATAATTATAGCTATTAAGATGCTGTTCTTAAGACGCTATCCATTTCTATATATTAACTCTGCTCTAATTTATCAGTTATTATTTTGCATACCTGGAGCATCAAAGATGCGCCGCGCAGGCGCCCCCTCCTTCCTTAAACGGTATTTTTGTCTTTAACGCGTTTGTTTTTGTTATTTAGAATTCTATGGAAAAAGCTATAAAGCCAGTAATAAAAAATTTATAAATTTAAAATTTATAAATCAGAATATACGAGTTTGCCAGCGCATATTGTATATTTAACTTTACCAGTTAAAGTCATACTGTCAAATGGAGAATTTCTGGCACGGGATAAAAATTTATTTTTATCAACAATCCATTGTTCATCTTTATTAAATATAGTAATATCCGCATTACAACCAGGTTTTAATATTCCGCCCGGGATATTCATAATTTTAGCTGGATTTGTTGACATAAGCTCAATTAATCTTGATAAAGTGATAAATCCAGGCTTTACAAGATTAGTAATAGCAGCAGCAAGCGAAGTTTCAAGACCAATAATACCGTTTGGTGCTTTTTCAAAATCAGATTTATCTTCAATGCTATGGGGCGCATGGTCGGTTGCAATAGCATCAATAGTGCCATCCATAATAGCATTAATAACAGCCTGTTTATCCTGTTCAGAGCGCAGCGGCGGATTCATACGAAAGTTGGCGTCGCGTTTTAATAACTCTTTATCAGTAAAAGTAAAATAATGAGGGCCAGTTTCACATGTTACGGGGATATTTCTGTTTTTCATATCCCTTATCATATTAAGTGAACCGCATGTTGATACATGACATATATGAACAGGCAGATTATAAGCCTGGGCTAATGCTAATTCGCGAGCTGTACCTACATCTTCAGCTGCTGAAGGAATACCTTTTACATTTAATCCTTCCGATATTATGCCTTCATTTATTATCCCGCCATTAGCTAAAGATAAATCTTCAGCATGAGATAATATCGGTATATTTAATAAAGCTGCAGCCTTCATAGCCTCATACATATAATTTGCAGTGGATACCGGGCGGCCATCATCTGAAAAGGCAATTGCACCAGCATTTTTTAATGCAGCAAAATCATTTAATATTTCACCTTTTAATCCTTTTGTAACTGCTGCTGTTTGATATATTCTTATAGGAGCAGCTTTAGCTTTATCATATATATAATTTAATGTATCAACAGAATCAACTGTAGGATTAGTATTAGGCATAGCTATAACAGAAGTTACCCCGCCGGCAGCTGCTGCATTAGCACCGGTTATAATATCTTCTTTATATGTTTGGCCTGGATCACGTAAATGCACATGCATATCTATAAGGCCAGGACAAGCAGTTAAACCAATGCCATTTATTATAATAGCATCAGTATTTTTATATTCATTAGCCTTATCAGGGCCAATATCTAATATTTTATCATTATCAATTATAATATCTGAGTTAATATTTTCCAGAAAACCAGGGGATATGATTTCAATATTTTTTATAATTATCATAACAGTTTGTATTAACTCCTCTAAATATTAAAATAAATTTAGTATTATAAAATATTATATCCTAAAAGAACATAATTTGTCTATAGAATTGTATTTTACAATAAAATAACGGCATTAATTTTAAAAAAATTTAATTTATTCTTTAATATGCAAAGGTAATTTGAATAACATAAATTAATAAAATAGTATTAGTTTTTAGACTGACAAAAAGATTTGAACTATAAAGACTCTTGCAAATATTGGTTTTCCGCCTATTAAGACACTTGAAATAAGAATGTTTTTTTATGTTTTGGAGCCTAAATGGTGCCCAGATTTCTTATGTCAATATAAAACAATATGGCAGATATAAGGAAATATCATCATACTATGCGAGGGGTAAGAGCACTAGTTGATTTCGCCATCTTAGCTGATTCTGCTGCTTTGTATGAATGTAGGAAGATTATAGAAATATTCATATATGTTTGTTATAATACAGACATATATGAATATGTAGGGATAGGAAACATAATTAATATAGGAGTAATATAATTGGATGCAAAATTCTTATTTACACAATTTTTAGCGATCTTGGGAGCGGTCTTATATTTTCTTTCATATCAATGTAGAAATAATCGCAAACTTTATGCAACGCAATTTTTTTCATATTTGGTTTACACTGTACATTTTATCATTTTAGGAGCAATGACAGGAGGTCTCAGTTACATATTGAATCTGGCAAGATCACTATTCCTTGCTAGCAAATGGAAATTCGCACGAAGTAATAAAATGTGTGTAATTCTATGCTCTATACAAATAGTTATTTTAGTTACAACTTGGTCGGGATGGATATCATTCCTCCCAATATGTGCAAATATTGCATCGACAATTGGAGGTTATACACATAATGCACAGAAGATTAGAATTGCCGGTATATTTATTAATTCGCCACTATGGATTATTTATGATTTTATAATTGGTTCATGGGCAGGTGCTATAGATGAACTTGCCAGTATGGCATCAGGAATAATTTCAATTCGAAGATATGGCTGGAATAATTTAAATGAGATTAATGACTAATACTTTTAGTATTAATTTAGTGTGGTGATTATAAATCATAGCGTTTTCAGGTAACACAGATATAAATTTTGATGTACACAAAATACTTACCAAGGCTTATAAGACGATTTTTGTCTATAAAATTAATAAAAAATAGTTATTTAATGCTAAATTGTAAAAAACGGAAATAATAAGGATAACGTCAATAGGGGGGCGCCTGCGCAGCGCATCCTTTGGATGCGCTAGGGATGCAAAATAATAACTGATAATTTCACCTAATTAAAAATATAAATCCAGGTATTGTATTATTAATCAGTGATTTTATATAGACAAATTATTTTGCATTTAGCAATCATATATTATATGATTGCACGCAGGCGCCCCTTTTTTTAAGATAACGTAACCTTGAATGGTTTTAAGATTTGTATAAATATGAATTATAATTAAATACTAGCTGTATAAAATATTTTGAGCTATTGTATAATTTAGATCAGTATAATTTATTTTATATAATTTATATATTATCTTCCCAAATATATTTAATCCATAATGATATTTCATATATAGCTTGACGTGATTCCTGAACATCAAAAGTTTGAAATACATGCCACATGGTGTCAAATATACGCAGATCAGCTTTTGCACCATCTCTATGCAATGCATTATATACATTAATAGAATCGCTGAGCAATACTTCATGTGATCCAACCTGAATTAATACAGGTGGAAAACAACTGAAATCACCAAAAACAGGAGAAATATAAGGATGTTTTAATGATTGTCCATTAGCATAATTCAAACCGGATTCATATAATACGCTGCTGTCAATTAATATTTCATTATCAGCCTGAGTTATATGCGATTTCCCTTTGCCGGTAAGATCAGTCCAAGGTGATAAACAAATTACAGCGCCAGGCAAAGTTTTATCTTCATCACGCAGTTTCATAGTAAGCGCTAACGCCATACCGCCGCCGGCTGAATCACCTATTAATATAATATTTTGAGGTAAAAAACCTTTGGATAATAAATAAAGCCAAGATAATTGGCAGTCATTTAATCCACATGGAAAAGGATATTCAGGTGATAATCTGTAATCAATTGAAAATATATTATATCTGCAGCTTTCTGATATATTACAAAGCAAAGCTCTTGAGGAAGCTAAAGATCCGGTTTCATATGACCCGCCATGAATATACATAAGACATTTATCCTTAGGAGCGCCTGATGGAGTAAACCATTCGGATTTTATAGGACAATCATTATCTTCATGTATTTTTATATCAGCTCCAGGACGTTTAATAAAACCTAGCATATCATGCCCAGTACGTTTGGCGCCTAAGCTCATATTATTTAACATAGGTTTACATGCTTTAATAATATTTCTGATTATATCAGTTTTGCCCGCCATATTTTATCACCCCCGCCTTATTATTTATTAATATAAAATAATATATAGCAATTATACAATCTGGATTTAATATATTGGATAGTCAAGCCGGATTTATATAGACAATTGAATAATTTTATTTTAAAGTTTATAGTAAAACTGGCGATAAAAGAAAGCTAAACAAGGGGGGCGCCTGCGTTGCCGCCATATTGCAATATAATATAAACAATCATGCACGATAAAAACAAAATATAAAACTGTAGAAAATTTAATATATGTTTTACGCAATATGGCGGCTAAATGCAAAATAATTCTTAATACAAAGATACTGTTCATAAAACAATACATATTTTTTATTATTGCTCTGTGATAAATTAACAGCCATTATTTTGCATTCCCAGCGCATCTAAAAGATGCGCTGCGCAGGCGCCCCTAGCCGACTTTAAGCCAAGAACTGCCCTAAAAAACAAGATTTATTGAATTTGAATGTATTTCACAGGAACTCTTTACTGAAAAATTATTAAAAGTATTTTTATGAGGGAGTGTAACAAAAATACACTGCCTAAACACTTCTTTTAGTGGTTATTATAAAAGAAAATATATTAATGATAATTAAAGTGAAAAATAAAACGCTGCAATGAAAATCCATAAAAGAAATATATGATAATATATAAAATAAAGATATACTAACTATAGAATCAATAATTTTTATCTGCCTGTTTATTCACAATTGGTTTTTTATTTATATAGGTTTTATCATATAAAGGCGTGTTATTTTGTTTTGTATTATTTTAAATTATACATTTGCTGAAATGATAATATATAATAAAATACGGTTTTATATTAGTTTTTATAAATTATATTTTAAATATATCATATTTTCACATAAAACCCCGTTTTCATATATTGGTTCAGGATAATTATCAGCAAAAAAACTGTATATTGTATGAGAATATACAAAGCCAAGGCGTTTATAAAATCCAACGCCATAATCAGATGTACCTACAATTACTGTATGGTATGTATTTTTGGATATATTAAAAATATATTTTATTAAATAGCTTGCATATCCCATATTTTGAAAATGAGGTATAGTAGCTATATTTTTTATTTCAATTATACCATTGCCTAAATCCATTATTACACATTCGCAAATATCAC
>CALWVB010000089.1 GCA_944384895.1 uncultured Clostridia bacterium
ACTCAACCTAAATATTCAAGAAATTATTTTGCGTAAAGCGCATCACAGATGCGCTGCGCAGGCGCCCCCCTGTAAACTGTACCTTTTACATTATCTTTTGTTTTAAGTGATTTAAATTATCTTAAAACACGATATGATACTTACAATTCCTCTTGTATGCGCCAGACTGTTCGTTTGGTTTTCATACACACTCACCTTTCTTTTGCAATAGGCCTGATCTACCTTATTGTACTTGACTGGTGCGTTTTTGTATAACTCCTTTTTTCCCGCATAGCGGGGTGGGCTTTGTTTCGCTCTTCAAGCTCAACCGTCTGAAGGCAGAATATAATTAAAGCACATGTATTAAATTAATACATGTGCTTTTAATATGTTATAATAATTCTAATGACTAAACATCTGAACAATTAAATATTTTAGAATATTTTTTGCTATCACGTAGAGATACATAATCATTTCCTGCAACAATAATATGATCTAATAATTTAACATTTACCATTCTTAATGCATTACATATTTGCCAAGTTGTTTCAATATCAGCTTCAGATGGCAAAGCTACTCCGCCTGGATGATTATGGGCAATAATAGCTGAAACCGCTTTATATTTCATATTTAACTCAATTATTTTTCTGATACTGACATTTACTTCATTTACTACGCCTGAAGATAATGTGGAACAATTTAATACTTTACATCTTCCATCCAATACTGCAATAATTATATGTTCATCCGTCCGACCAATAAATTTAGGAACAAAAAATGCACCAGCTTTTTCAGTAGAATTTAGTATAGTAACATCATGTGCTTCGTCTTCATAATATTTTCTAGCTAATTCCGGCAGCATTTTCAAATAACAAGCTGCATGTTTACCTATACCTTTTATTTGCATTAATTCTTCAATTGGCGCATTAAATACACCTGATAATGAACCAAATTCATTGATCAATACATGTGCTAATTCATTTGTATCTTTTTTGGGTATAACAAAAAATAGAGCAAATTCTAATATATTATGTGGTTCAAAAGTATCGAAACCTTCTTTTAGGAATCTTTCTTTTAACCTATCACGATGTCCTTCGTGCATATTATTTTTATCATCCTCTGTTAGATTAAACTTTCCGGCTTCCTGGTTTAACAAGATCAATCTTTCCTTCTTTACAAAGCGGGCATTCATCCGGTTCCCATGATTCAACATTCATAGATATAACAGCTTTAAATGGTACACCAAAATCAATTTTACCGCCTGTTCTATCAACTATTGAACCAACACCGACAACATTGCCGCCCTGTTGTTTTACTAAATCTATAACTTCTCTAACTGATCCGCCTGTTGTTACAACATCTTCAACAATTAAAACACGCTGGTTAGGTTTTACTGCAAAACCTCTTCTCAGAGTCATAACACCATTTTCACGTTCAGCAAAGAAATTTTCGCAGCCGATTGAACGGCTTACTTCATATGCCATTTGAACAGCTCCTAAAGCTGGTCCTATTACTAATTCAATATTATCATTTTTAAAATGTTCAGCTAATGCTGAACAAAGTTCTTCGCTATATTTAGTATTTCTAAATATTTTTGCGCATTGTAAATATTTATTGCTGTGCCTACCGGATGTCAATCTAAAATGGCCTTCCAGTAAAACTCCGGCTTCTTTTAAGATTTCAATAACTCTATCTTCAGTTATCATATTAAAAACTACCTCCGTCAGTATACTTTTTTATATTATACAACAAAATACATCATTTGAAAAGTAGAAAAACTATTTAAACAATGATATAATATATAAAAAATAATACATAATTATTATATAACGGAGATTTTTAATGAGAACATTTACAATTGGTAATAATGACGCTGGACAGCGTATTGATAAATTTGTATCAAAAGCTGTACCATCTTTGCCTAAATCGCTTTTATATAAATATATACGGCTAAAACGAATAAAAGTAAATGGAAAAAGATGCGATATATCCACTCGTATTGTAAATGGTGATGTTGTGGATATGTATATTAATGATGAATTTTTTACACCTAAAGAACAAAAATATGATTTTCTTAATTCATCAAAAAATATTAATATATTGTATGAAGATGAAAATATAATTTTAATAGATAAACAGGTTGGCATATTAGTTCATCCAGATAAAGAGCAATATAATGATACATTAATTTCACGTATTCTTCATTATTTATATAATAAAGGTGAATATGATCCATCTAAAGAAAATTCTTTCACTCCTGCTCTTGTTAACCGTATAGATCGTAATACCGGCGGTATTGTTATAGCAGCAAAAAATGCTGATACATTGCGTATATTAAATGATAAAATGAAAAGCCGTCAAATACATAAATTTTACCTTTGTATTGTACACGGTTCAATGCCCAAAAGAAATGATACCTTAACTGGTTATTTAGTTAAAGATGAAGATAAAAACCAAGTATTTATAAAAAAGCATAAAGCTGATAACAGCCGTACTATTATTACTAAATATAACGTTATAGATGAAAAAAATGGATTCCAGCTGCTTGAAATTGAATTAAAAACTGGACGTACACATCAGATTAGGGCTCATTTAGCTTCTATAGGCCATCCATTGCTCGGCGATGGTAAATATGGCTCCAATAAACTTAATAAAGGTACTGGTTATAATAAACAAGCGCTTTATTCTTATAAACTTATATTTGATTTTTCAACAGATGCAGAACATCTCAATTATTTGAATGGCAAATGTTTTACTGTAAAAAATGTATGGTTTATTGATGAATTCAAAAAAGGAATAAATATTAATAAAACCAAAAAGGATTAATATTTTTCTATCAAAACTTATTTAAAACTATGATACCATAATAAATAATACTAAGAGACAAAGTCTTTTAGACTCTGTCTCTTTTTTGCTATAAAATAAAAACACATAATATTTTTCTAACTTTATCAAAGATAATTTAAATGACACTATAAAAATTTAATCTAAATAAAGGAATAGCAAGCTGAAAGGTTCCGTTGATATGGGACGCCTGCGCAGCGCATCTTTTAGATGCGCTTGATGCAAAATAATAACTAATAATAAAGCTAGCTTGAAAATATTATCAGATATTTTAATAAAGTTCATCTATTTTTTATATAACAAATTATTTTGCATTTGGCAACCATATTTCATATGGTTGCACGCAGGCGTCCCCCTTTCAAGGCATTGTACCCATTGTGCCTTCTTTAATAATTATAAAATATATCTATTGTGTTTATATATACATTTTTGGGGAATTATTAAATTCAGATTAATTATTTTCTATAATATTTTAATCATTTTTAGGTTTATCATTTTCATGTTTAAAACCCCAGACCATAATCTCATAAAAAATAGGCATTAAATCCCGTCCTCGTTCAGTAAAAGAATACTCCACATG
>CALWVB010000090.1 GCA_944384895.1 uncultured Clostridia bacterium
AAGCCGGACATGGATTGTATTGATTGTAGCAGCCGTTGCCGCTTTCTTGATTGCTCTTTACTCAAAGAAAATATTCAGCCAATTAGAGGACAGTAACGAATGAGAACATTCACTTTTTAAGGTCATGACGATATAAAGGAGGTATCAATATGCCGCCCGTCTTTCCTATATCTTTGATTCAATCATTAAAAAAAGTCTTTCTTTCATCATGGGATACTCTGGCTATGATGATGAACACACATATCATTTTGTATGCTTAAACAACTCATGTTATCAAACGCCTATGCAGTTTTATTACTGTATGGGCGTTTTCTGCAATAGCCCCTATTGGGAAGAAAGGGGGTGAAACAATGAACGATTCAGAGCAATATAAAGAACATATCGAATACACTTTTGCAGCCTTTTGTAAAGTTGTTCTCCGTAATGCTTCCATGTCCGCCTATCGGGATATTGGCAGACGGCAGAAACGGGAAATATCCCTTGATTATCTCATGGAAGAAAGGTATTACAATCCGTCTGCAACAGACAGCTATTTTGTGGAACAAACAAGTTCGACGGAATTGATTGTGTGCGGCGAGAAAATCGTAATTGAAAATGAACGATTGGCAAAAGTGTTTTCCGATTTACCCAAGCTACGGCAGGAAGTTTTGGTACTGTATTTTTTCTTTGGATATACGGATAAGAAAATCGGAGAAATGTATGGGAAAGCCGCACGACAGTAAACTACTGGAAAATCGCAGCACTCAAACAGCTAAGAAAAGAAATGGAGAGATTGGAACATAAGGAACAGGAAATTGATACCTTTTGAAGTAGTTGAAAAAGCCGTTGCAGGAGAGCAGGAAGCTATAAACGCTGTCTTGTACCATTACAGAGGATACATAAAATATCGCTCGGTATTTCAAGGGCATTTTAACGCAGACATTCAAGACAGATTAGAAGCGCAGCTCATTAAAGCAATCTTGCAGTTCCATTTTGACAGATAGTGAATAGCAAAGCCAAAGAAAATCGTCAAGGATAAAATGCACGCTTGCGTCCTTGACGATTTTCTCTGTCCTTACTACGGAATAGACAAGAGGGCACAATCGGATAGACCGCTTGCACTCTCTATTCAGCATGGAATGTTACGTGATAGAGTAAAATTTTCCCTTGATTTATACAGTTTGCAGGGTATGATAACAGCTATGTAATGGTTTTATACTCATACCTTCAAAAATGACATCCTACTGCGTAACAAATATATTATCTTTGATTTTTGAGGTTTATTTGGTATACTATTTTCAAAACGTGCTAAAGGAGAATATAAAAATGGAAAGCATTGAGATTATAAAAATCCGTTTAACTGGAATTATTGGTTGTATTGATGAATATACATCTGAACCTACTATAACAGCTATTATTAAGTCTTTGTCAAAAGCGTTATCGGAAAATGAGTTTAATATAATCTTATTTAGCTGTAAAGAAATTGAAAAATGGTATCAAAAAAATATTTCCAATATATTGTCGAATGAATTTGTTTCAAATCATGATGTGCATAGAGAAAATATACATTTAATTAGAGAAATAATTAATAATCTTGAAACGAATCAAGATTGTTATAAACAAGAATTAAATCTATCAAAGAACTCCTCAAAATTGACAGGTTTAACGGATGCAGCAATTGGAAATATATTAAATAGATTTCATCAAGTAGTAATACAACTAAGAGATAGGTATGATAATCGAGAGACTTTAGATGTGGCTGATGAATATGATGTACAAGATTTGTTACATACTTTATTGACACTATATTGTGATGATATTCGTCCGGAAGAATGGACGCCTTCATATGCTGGTACATCTTCGAGACAAGATTTTTTGCTGAAAAATGAAAAAATTGTTATAGAAACAAAGAAAACACGAAAAGGACTCAATAATAAAGAATTAGCGAATGAGTTGATTATAGATATTGCTAGGTACAAAGCCCATCCTGATTGTAAAAAATTAGTGTGTTTTGTTTATGATCCTGATAGTCGAATAAAGAACCCCAGAGGGTTTGAAAATGACTTAAGTAAAGATGCAGACGATTTAAGTGTAATGGTGTATATTCGTCCATAATTGCAATAAGCAGAAAGAATACATTATTTTGTGTATTCTTTCTGCTTATTTTTTACCCTGCATGGCAGCTACCTTAATTTAGTTTATAGTTAATACTGTTTTATGCGTAGCTACCTAATGGCAGCCTTTTATGTTGAATCACTCAGCAAAGAAAAAGTTTTTGTTTGTATGTGCATTTAACCATATATAAACACTGTATTTTTTATTATAACAGTTATCATGCCTCGAAATTGCAGTTCATACACGGCTTTTATTACGATTCAGAAATTAAGGTACCATACAGCTTGTTTAAGGCGTTATTGTCGCACTTATCGGGAGTAATTTTAATACTTATGAATATCATTACAAAGTTTAGATCTCTGCAATAGAAAGCAGTTTTTTACTAACGCTATGATCTCAAAAAAATCAACCTTAGACCTTATTGGTCAAAGGTTGATTTTTATATCACATTCAGTTGTTCTTATTTTGTTTGTTAAGGATACCACTCTATTAAACAGGAAATTTTTTATAGGGTTTATTTTAAAGTATAAGGCATACTAAACCAGAACAACCTTCATTTATTATACGTTCAACAGTATCTTTAAGCTTCATACGCGCGTCAACAGGCATACGGTAAAGCTTATTATGCAGGCCTTCATTAACCATATCATAAAGAGATTTTCCAAGGAAGGTAGATTCCCAGATTTGTGCTGGATTTTCTTCGAACTCTTTAAGAAGAGAATTAACTAACTCTTCCGATTGCTGTTCACTTCCAACAATAGGAGTAACTTCAGTATTAATCTGCGCTTTCATCATATGTATTGACGGCGCGGATGCTTTTAACCTAACCCCATATTTACCGCCTTGCTTCATCATTTCCGGTTCTTCTAATTTTAGTTCGTCTATTGTAGGCATAACAATACCATATCCGGTCGTTTCTACCTCTTGTAAAGCTGCCTGGATTTTATCATATTTCTTTTTAATAACTGCTAGTTCCGCAATACAATCCATAAGGCCGCTTTCAGAATTAATATCAAGCCCGGTAGTTTCTCCTATAACTTTATAGAATAATTCCTGCCGGATATGTATATTCATAGCTGCGCTGCCCTGGCCTAAATCATAAGAAACAAGGTTTGCATTATCAACATATTCACATATTGATATTTCATTGATTATATCGGCTACCTGACGTATTTTTGTTATACTATCGGCAGATTGTTTTATACAATTATATACAGATGCTCTTAACCAATGTTCTTTATCAAGTGAACATAACCAATTTGGAAGATCAATTGTAATTTCTTTTATTGGAAATTCAAATAATATTTGTGCTAAAATTTGGCGTATCTCATCTTCTGTTAATTCAAGACAATTTACAGGGATAACAGGTACGCCATATTTCATAGAAAGATCACTGCTCATCTGTCGTGCAGTTTGAGTTGTTGGATAAATACAATTTAATAATATAATAAAAGGTTTATTAATTTCTTTTAATTCTGAGATAACACGTTCTTCAGCTTCCTCATATTCTTCTCTTGGAATATCGCTGATACTTCCATCTGTAGTTACAACTAAGCCTATAGTTGAATGTTCGGTAATAACTTTTCGCGTACCAACTTCAGCGGCCATGTTAAAAGGCACTTCTTCTTCAAACCATGGTGTTTTTACCATACGGGGATTATCGCCTTCAATATATCCTAATGAACTTGGTACAATATATCCGACACAGTCTATAAGTCTCATATTAAATGTAGCATTACCGTCTAAAGATACTTCAACCGCCTGTTCAGGGATAAACTTAGGCTCAGTTGTCATTATTGTACGCCCCGCGGCCGATTGGGGAAGTTCATCAATTGCACGTTCCCGTTTAAAATCACTGCTGATATTTGGTACTACTAAAGTATCCATAAATCTTTTTATAAATGTTGATTTACCAGTCCTTACAGGGCCTACTACACCGATATATATATCTCCCTGTGTACGCTGGGCTATATCTTTGTATATATTCCGTTCCTCCATCGGCTGCGTCCTCCTTTTATGGTGCAAAAATATACTTTTTTATTTATAATTAAAACTGTAGAATATTTGTCTCTTATTTATATATAAGAGGAATCATAAGCATACCTTTTGGTATAGGGGTATCAGGATCTAATGAATTTTCAGTTATTATGCTATCCATAGATGTGTTATAGCGTTTAGCTATATCCCAGGCATCTTCGCCTTCATCAGCATAATATAAAGCTAATACGCCATGTTTTTTATTATTTTTCGGCGCTGATTCATTTGGTTCGAGTGTACATATTGCATTTGTCTTACAAGCTGAATAAATACAGCCGCATATTTTAAATTCAATACGTAATTCTATTTTGTTATCATTAGAAATTGTAAAGCTTACTGAAATTATCTTAAAATCAGGATTACAGGTTATATTACATTCTTCCTGACCTAAATCATGCACATATTCCGTATCAAGATTACGTTCAAAATATACAGGCAAACCTTGAGCATCCATACCAAGCAGGCATAAACGCATATCTATTTTCATAATAAGCTGTTTGCCGCTTTGTTCAGGTTTAATCCCTATTTCCTCACACCACAAATCAAATATTTTACTTATACCGCCTTCAGGTAAATCAATAGACGTACGGAAGAGTTCGTTTGTATCCATCATACCGGCTATACGTTCAATGGAAATATTCCGGCTGTCGGTATTAAGTTCAAATTTAGTAGAATAACAGTCGCATACGGTTTTTATTTCCATAGAACGATAGGCATCTACTGTAGCTGAAATTTTAACTTCAGCTTCAAGCAGCCGGTTTTCTCCATTTGAATCGGCCATAGTTGTAACATCACAGGATATTACATTGAATTTTACATCACAGATACAATCGTCCGATACGCCGTCAACATCAATTATCTGGCTGATTGGCAGAGAATATTCCATTATTTCCATATCGCCTGTATCTGTATCAGAACAATATAATATTTTTAGCTTTAATTCACCTTTAGCTACGATTTTATTCATTACTGCTTTATAATCGGTTAATACAGCTGTAGCATGGCATCTTATAATTGATTCAGCTGAAGGTTTACCGGAACCTAATTCTAATACTTCATTAATAGTAAACGGCCTATCAGCGCTTCCTATAATAGAACTGACAGGTAATGTTTTACGCCTTACCTGAATACCTTCGCCGACAGCGTCTACTACAACATCATCGCGGGTTTTGCCAAATATTTTTACAAATATAGTAAATGCGCCGTGTATATCGATTTTCCGGCTGGTAGCAGCTCTGCAATTCATATAAGCTACCATAGCTTTTACTTTGATAACAGGGGATTCCGGGATAGTATTTAATTTAATAGATGCGGAAAATGGTTGAGAATATTCAGCACATCGTATAGCTTTAAGACTATCGTCAACATATAAAAGGCGGATTTTTATTTTACCTTCAATATTAAGGCAATCCCCGCCGATTTGTTTTGATAATATAACGGGAACAGCCTGACATTTTAATATCCTTTGGATATCCGGACAGTAATCAGGCATAGTAAATTCTATATCTACCGCCTGTTCGCTGCTGCCTTCAAATACTACCTCGTTTATTGATATTACTTCTTGTGTGACCTTATAATCCATAAGACCGTCCTCTCCTCACTTTAGTTTCTATTGCAATCTATATTCATGCCATGTCCTTCATATGCCCAATTTTCAAATTAATAATAATAAATTTGGGCAATAATAGTAAAAAAGGCAGTATAAGGAGGTAGTAATATGCATTCGGGTTTTGCAATTTATAAGGCTGGCAAGCGTACTTTTAAAGAAGCATGGTTTAGAGCTATACTAATATTTTTTATAATTTTTGCGGTTTATGCACTTATTATGACTTCAGAAATATTTATTAGAAAAGGCTTTTTTGAGAACATATCTTTAAATACATCATTAATAATAAACCTTATAACTACAGTAGTTATATATATAATAATGACTCCTTTGATATTAGGACAAAAAGCCTGGCATATGAAAAATGCTGAAGGTTCGCCGGAAAAAATGGGAAGAACGGTTTATTTTTTCGGCAGGTATTTTTTTAAAGGCCTTTTATTTAAGTTTATACTAATGCTTATTACACTTACCATTTTTGCAATAAGTATGCTGCCTTGCGTTTTATGGCTGTATATTTATATGTTTAATATTATTAATATTCCGCCGGCAATTACATTATTGCTTTCCGGATTATGCTTTTTAGGCGGGATAGCTTTATTTTTATATTGCCGTACATTATTTGCATTATCACAGTATATTTTTGTAATACGTCCGGACATTGGTATTTTTAGAATATTAAGAGGGTCTATAAAGCTTATGAAAGGAAAAAGAATTGTATATTTAAGCTTAATATTAAGGTGTATACCTGCTGCATTGAGCTGTATATTTTTACTCCCATCGATATACTCTGTACCGATTATAAATTCAGCTATAGCTGAATTTGCTTTTGATATCTGCGGAACAGGCAAAACGCTTAAAATATAAAAAATTAAATGTTATACTAAAACATTATGGCTTTAGTTTAGTATAGTCAGCAAAAGGGGGCGCCTGCGTGCCACCATATTTAATATGGTGGCTAAATGCAAAATAATTTGTTATATAAAGATGCTGTTTTTAAGACAATATTTATTTATTATTCTTAACCTGACTATTTTAACAGCAATTATTTTGCGTCCCAGCGCATCTAAAAGATGCGCTGCGCAGGCGCCCCTTATATCAACGGTACTTTTCATATGGCGGTTTTAAAATATAAATTGTACTATATTTTTGTATTATAAAGAAATTATATTTGCTAAATTTATAACAAGAAAAACATATAAAATATAAAATGATTGATAAATAATAAGATATGTTGTAGAATAAAAAGCAAAATAATAAATATTTGGGAGTTAATATATGCCTTTTACAGCAGATTTTTTAAATTACAGAAAACGAATAATTGAACGGGACTTTTCTTTTATGAATGATAAGCAGAGGGAAGCTGTATTTTGTACACAGGGACCGCTGCTTATTTTAGCAGGTGCAGGCAGCGGTAAAACTACTGTATTAGTCAATCGTATTGCTAATCTTATTAAATATGGAAATGCTTATAATTCTACTGAGCTGCCTTATGATTTATCAGAAAATGATGTCAATGAAATAAAACACCGGTTAGATTTAAATCAATCGTGCGATGATATGTTAAACTTATTAAGTGTAAATCCTCCTAAACCATGGCAGATATTAGCTATAACCTTTACAAATAAAGCTGCTGGTGAATTAAAGGATAGGCTGTGTAAAATGTTAGGGCAGGATGGAAACGACGTATGGGCGGCTACATTTCATGCCACATGTGCAAGAATGCTGCGCCGTGACTGTGATAGATTGGGTTATTCCAGCCATTTTGCTGTATATGATACTGCTGATCAAAAACGTCTTATAAAAGAATGCCTTAAAAAGCTTAATTTAGATGAAAAAAAATTCCCTATAAAAGCTGTTATGAATGAAATAAGCAGAGCAAAGGATTCGCTTATTTCACCAAAACAATATGCTGATAAAGTAGGAAGTGATTTCCGGCTTAAAAAAATAGCTGAGGCTTATAGTTTATACCAACAAATGTTAAAGCAGACCAATGCTATGGATTTTGACGATCTTTTGTATAATACAGTGCGTTTATTCGAACAAAATGAAGATATATTGGAATATTATCAGCGCAGATTCAGATATATACTAGTGGATGAATATCAAGATACAAACCATGTACAGTATAAATTTATCAGTATGTTAGCTCAAAAGCACCGTAATTTATGCGTTGTAGGCGATGATGACCAAAGTATTTATAAATTCAGAGGCGCTACTATTGAGAATATACTTAGCTTTGAACATCAGTATACAGATGCAAAAGTAATAAGACTGGAACAAAATTATCGTTCTACTCAGACAATATTAGATGCGGCAAATACTGTTATTAAGAAAAATACTGAACGAAAAGGAAAAAATCTTTGGACGGATAACGGTAAAGGAGAAAATATAATTCTGCACTGTGCTGATAACGAACAGGAAGAAGCTAAATATATTGCAGAAAAAATACTTGATAACGTTGATAAAGGCAGTAAATATTCCGATCATGCCGTATTATACCGTCTTAATGCCCAGGCTAGCGCATTGGAACGCGCTATGGTAAAAAGCGGCGTACCATATAGGATATTAGCAGGGTTAAGATTCTATGAACATAAGGAAATTAAAGATATTCTTGCATATCTAGGCGTTATAAATAATCCTTCTGATAATACAAGGCTACTACGCATTATAAATGAACCTAAACGCGGTATAGGCGACGCTACAGTAGCAAATGCTTTGGAAATCGCTTATTCTTTAGGCTTATCACTGTTTGAAGTTATTAGTACAGCAGACCAGTACGACATATTAAAGCGTTCCAGCAATAAATTAAAGCAATTTGCCGTTATGATGCAAGAATTGATAGATGAGGCTGATGAGATAGGCCTTCATGAATTATATGAAAAGGTGCTTAATAAGACAGGTTATATGGAAATGTTGCAAAGCCAAGGGGATGAAGCATTATCAAGAATAGATAATCTTAATGAGTTTGCATCATCTATAGTTACATATGAACAGGAAAATGAACAGCCGGATTTAGCTGGATTTTTAGAAGAAATTTCACTTATGACAGATGTTGATAATTATGATAAAAGTGCTGATGCAGTTGTATTAATGACAAAGCATGCGGCAAAGGGATAAGAATTT
>CALWVB010000091.1 GCA_944384895.1 uncultured Clostridia bacterium
TATTTATTATGGATAATTATAAATCTAATTATATATAAAACAAAAGAGGAATATTAATTAAAATAATCCCCCATCGTCATCTGATCCATCATTATCTATAAGTTCACCGGTTCTTGTACGGTTACGCCGACGTTCATTTTCCACATATTCGCTAAGGTATTCTTTAAATCTGCGTACATTTTTAATATTTTTTATAATAAGTTCAGGATGTGATTTATCAGAGCTTAATACTGTTAAAGAACCCAAACCAAAAGCTTTTTGTAAAAGAGAACGAGATAAGGTTATATCTAATATACGATATAACCTTATTTCATCTTCAACAGATGTAAAAAAACCTTTTTTTAATATTAATGTACGCGGATTAAGTTCATATACAGTAAAGGTAAGAGGCAGAGCAAAAAATAACCAACGTTTTCTTTCGCGCAGTATTTCACCAGCATCATTTTTTTCTAGGACCTTTGTATCAGTCATAAATATTACCTCCGTATATGAATGCAATGTTATAATAATTATAATTTATTATTTTACTTTAGGATTTACAATATTACGCCAATCAAGATCACCACGTTCAAGGCCATGGATTAAAACTTCACCTGTAGCAATATTAGTAGCTACCGGAATATTATGCATATCGCATAAACGCAATAAATCCATTTCTTTAGGTTCATGTGGCTTTGGATTTAATGGATCACGGAAAAACATTAATAAATCTATTTCATTATATCCTATACGGGCCATGATCTGCTGATCACCGCCCTGCTGACCGCTAAGGAATCTTTGTATATTTAATCCTGTAGCTTCAGATACGAGTTTGCCTGTTGTACCGGTAGCACATATATTATGTCTGCTGAGTATACCGCAATAAGCAATACAAAATTGAACCATTAATTCTTTTTTTGCGTCATGAGCTATAAGCGCTATATTCATTCAAAAGCCTCCCTATTATACATATTTTTGTGTTAGTTTTATAAAAGCGATATTATCAAAACCATATGTGCCGGCAGGTTTATCAGATATACGCTAATATTTTAAAATTTATAAAGTATGTAATTATTATAAAATTCTCGGTAAAGCGACATCTTCACCTTCTATGCGTGCAGCTATACGCCTAAATGCACTGGCAGCACGACTGTTTCCATATATAGGTTGTCCAAGTGCTTCAAGATGTTGCACATTTTTATCTTCTGGCACAACACCTATTAATTGTATGGAAACACTATCAATTATTTTATCAAGATTCTTTGTCGATTCATAGCGTAATACAGAACGCTTGAATTTATTAATAATAAGCCGTTGATTTTTAATACCATTTCTTTTGAGAAGCTCGCCAACCTTTTCAGCATCCCTTACACTGACAGCATCTGGCGTTACTACAACTAAAGCTAAATTAGCAGGAGCTACTGCGGCACGAAAACCTTTATCCACTCCAGCAGGACAATCTATAATGATATAATCAAAATCATTAGCTAATGATTTGCATAAATTACTTATTTCATCAGCTTTATTTAAATAATCAACTGAATTTGGAGCAGGGATTACATATAGACCGTTTATACCCGGCACTTCATATATAGCATTATGAATATCACAATTACCATATATTATATCGCCTAAATCGTATACTGTTTCGCTTGTTATACCTAACATTAAGTCAAGACAACGTAATCCCCAGTCGCAGTCTATAAGTAATACGCTTTTTCCTCGAAGAGCTAATGCAGTTCCACATGCGGCTGTTACTGTTGATTTGCCAGTACCTCCTTTTCCTGAGGTAACTACGATAGTATAACCCATTCTATTAATCACCCTCCTTAAATGATATCACACATATTACTATATTGTCAAAGGTTTGCTTAAATATAGTTTAATAAATGAATATGCTGTGCAAAATAACGAAAAATTATATAAAATTTGTACATTTATTTAGTCATGGGATATTATTGATAAATGATAATAACAAATGATAATTTATTATTATATCATATTTTATTAATTTTATGTAGATATTTTATTATAATTTATTGTTTATAACAATTTCATATCACAAAGTGTATTTTTTAAATCTGATATAGGCAAACCAATAACATTAAATTGATCACCATTTATGTTATCAACAAATTTTGATCCATCACCCTGTAAACCATATGATCCCGCTTTATCCATAGGCTCGCCAGTTTCTATATATTTTTTGATTTCAAGATCTGATAAATTTTTAAAAGTTACATCTGTTGTTTTAGCAAAAATATTTTCAGCATTGTTATATATAATACAAACGCCTGTAATAACCTGATGAGTTTTACCAGATAACATATGAAGCATTCTTTCAGCATCAGCTTCATTTTTAGGTTTGCCTAAAATATTATTATCAATTACAACAATAGTATCTGCGGAAATGACTACTGCATCAGGATATTGTTTTGCAATAGGTTCACCTTTACGTTTAGCAAGTATTTGAACAGCTGTAACTGGAGCAATATCGCGATCAATGGTTTCATCTGCATTTGAAACTATTATATCAAATTTAGGAATAATAGTCTCTAACAAAAATTTCCTTCTAGGTGATTGGGATGCAAGGATATATTGCATATTATATAAATCCTTTCAGTTAATATCATCAATAAGATTTTTGATAATGTAAATTATATTATTTTCTTCCTGTTGAACCAAAACCACCTGTACCGCGCTGAGTTTCTTCAAGGATATCTGTTTCCATTACAGGCATACAGCATACAGGCATAATTATAAGTTGAGCAATACGTTCAAAAGGTAAAATTTCATATGGTTTATTGGATATATTACATAAACCTACGCATATTTCGCCTCGATAATCGCTGTCAATAACGCCCACGCCATTTGATAATGTTATACCATGTTTTATTGATATACCACTTCTTGCAAATACAAAGGCGGCATAATTATTTGATGGTATTTGTATAGCTAAACCAGTAGGTATTGAAATAAGTTCATTTGGCTGCAAAATAACAGGGTTATCTATACATGCAGTTAAATCAAGTCCAGCTGAACCTGAAGTAGCTCTTTTTGGAATAATTGCATTTTTACGTATTTTTTTTATTTTTAATGTTTCCATATTTAAATATTACTCCTAAAATATTAATAAATATAGTTTACCGTAACATTTGGGGGGGCCCGCGCCGTAAGCGCATTTTATGCGCTTTTTCCGTGCCTTAAAAAGGCACGTTTTGCAAACCAAAGGTTTGAGCGGCGCGGGCCCCTTTGTAAATGCACTTATAACAATGCCGTTGAAGAAGGACATAAACATTACTTTTTAATAATTTAGTGGTCAGAATACAAAATACTTGCATATTCATTTAAATCTAGGTTCTCACATAAAGGATGATAGCAGATGCACTTGTCCATATGCATGCAAACCTAAATACAATATTGTCAAAAGCAGGTTTGCTAATATTTAACCCGCGTATCCTACATAGGCTGGTCTCAGCGAGTGATATAGCCTCCAATAAATTATTATATTTCTACTAGCGTTTTATGGTATGATAAAATATTAAATTTGATAATAAGTTGTTATTAAAGCGATATTATCTTAAATATACAATATATAAAAAAGAAAGTAAAATATGCAGATGTTTAAAAACATTTTGGGTTACGATACCCTGAAAGAGGGCGCCCGCGCGCAGCCATATGAAATATGGCTGCTTTTCGCAAAATAATTTGCTATATTAAGATACTGAGCATTTAAGATAATACTTGTTTTCCTTTTTATCCATGTCTGCATATTTATTTATTATTTTGCGTCCTAAGCGCATCTTTTTGATGCGCTCCGCGGGCGCCCCCTTAAACGGTACCTTTTATATTCTCTACTGCTTTTTTATTTATTCTTTGATTTGTACTATATTAGACAAAGCTATTATTACATACGTAAATAGTTATTCTACGCCCCTAAAATATAATCCGCGCGTTATATTATTTGGAGCAGAAGATTGTGATAAATATTTATCAATAATATTGCGAACTTCATTAGAATTTTCATTTGTAAAATATAGTAAATAATAATCACAGTTACATTCGTTTAAACGGTCAAACATATAAACGGGCATAGGATTTAATATTTCACATCCAGCGCCTGAACAAATAATAGGCATATCCATATCTTTACGGTCGGTTATATGAGCATTTCCAGAACATTTTATACATTTTCCATAAGCAGGGCAGCTTCTTGTAAGCATTAAAGGAAAATGTCCATATATAATAAGCCCCGTGGGTATGGTATTATAAATTTTATTAGCATTATTAAGACTAAGTTCAAAAGATAACAGAGCGCTTTTAAGTTCATTTAAACTATATTCATCAAGAGAATAGCCATTTGTTATATTAAGTCCTATACCACCATGAACTCTCATTCCAGCCTTTATTGCTAGTGGTATTGCTCCTATATTACCGCACATACAATCACGTATACCGGCATTATAAGCTGTTTTAAGATATTCTGAATATTTATATTCAAGTCCAAATAAAGCCCTAGGCAATTCAACACCTGGAACAACAGAACATTTAATACATTTTTGAATAAAGCTTTTTAAAATACTTTCAGGCGTATCCGCTGGAATAAAAATATAATCAAAACAGGAAATATCTTCAGGAATACTGTTTATATTAATAAAACGCGCCCATAATTTTGGTTTATTTGTATATATCCTTTTGTTTTGCAAAGTTATATCATCATATATTTTTTTATCAAAAGAGATTGATGTATTTATACCGCGCAGTTTTAACAGCTTATCCAAAGAATTTCTCCGTAAAGCATTTATTTCCGATATCGGAAGAGATAAACCTTTGTCAATATCAACATCAACCGAATTAATATAAAATGGAGTATTACCAGTTTTACTTAATTGAGTTATGCATCTTTGTTTATCTAAATCTTTATTAATAGCTGTTTGAGGTGCTTGTCCATATTCTGTAACAGTATTTTTATTATCGATGACTGTAATACATGCAGGAAGATTATTTTTTACAGATAAACTGATATTTACAGGGATAAGAGGATTTTCTTTATCATACATCCGAGAAAGCGAAGATAGGATATCATTTGAGGCTTTTGTAACATCTTCTTTGCGGCGTATACCGAACATATCCCGAGAAATATTACCGTTATAATAACCGCTTGTAAAACCTGAACGGGAGAATACTGATTTAAGTTTATCCATGATATCATCAGGACATTTACCATATTTTAAAGTTTCCCTGCAAGCTGTAACCGCAGCGGCTACATATTCCGGACGTTTTAATCTTCCTTCAATTTTAACAGATGTTATACCCATTTTTTCTATTTGAGGCAAATAATCTATTAAAGATAAATCTTTAAGACTAAGAGCATTAGCAGTATTATCAGGAGCAGAAAAAGGGAGACGGCAAGGCTGCGCACATAAACCGCGGTTACCGCTGCGGGAACCAAACATAGCCGACATATAGCATTGGCCGGATACAGACATACAAAGCGCGCCATGAATAAACATTTCTAATTCAATAGGGCTGTTTTTTATCATATCAGCTATTTCATCTTTTGAACATTCACGTGCAATAACAGCTCTGGTAAATCCCATTTCTGATAATATTTTTAAGCCCGACACAGTATGCACAGACATTTGCGTCGATGCATGCAGTGGCATATCAGGCGCCGCACGGCTTATTAAAGATGCAAGGCCAATATCCTGAATAATTATAGCGTCAATACCTATTTCACAGGCATATTGCGCTTCATTTAAGGCTGTATTTATTTCATTATCAGTTATTAAAGTATTAAGAGCCAAATGAACTTTTACATCGCGTTCATGGCAATATTTAACCGCTTCAAGCAGAGAAGATTTATTAAAATTTACAGCAGTACGACGTGCATTAAAATTTATACCGCCTAAATATACAGCGTCTGCACCGCATCTGACAGCAGCTATTAGCTGGTCCATATTGCCAGCCGGAGCTAATATTTCAAGACTCATTTGTTTTCCTCTTAAGTTTTATAGGTTAATATAAAAAATTATTAGATAAATATTATTTAAAAAGATATTTTCCTGTCTATAATAAAAATAGAACTTTTATATTGTTATGGATAATTTATAAAGACTGCAATATGAGAACAAAAATAACTCATAATTTTTGGGAACTTGAATGAGAATATATGCTCATTGAGCAGATATGCATAAAAAGTGGAACTGTATTTGCTCTTGGCGGGCAGTATGGATTGAAATGATGGATATTATTACTGATTCATCAAACCCATCCAAGTCACTGCCCTTCCCCTTGCAGGGAGACTATCCCGCCGCCCCCAATGAGCTGCCAGCATTCATCGATATTTCAATCCACTACGGGGACGCGGGTTGAAATCAGGCTGAGGCCATAAATATAAGGTCCCGCCCAGTTGTCATCTTCTAATACGGTAAAAGAGTATTGCTTATAGACTGCGATTGAGCAATGAGATGTCCGGTTTAATATTAGATATTACAAGTGAAACTGTAATAATGTTGCATATTATCTTTTAAAGAAATATTTTTTCTTTTTAAGAGTTGCTATTTCATCCTGAGCATCTTCCAATTTAGCGTTTAACTCTTTATTTTCTTCAAGTACTTTTGTATTTTCCTCATGTAATTTCTCAATATCAGCATTAAGTTTTTCCATTTGACGGCTCATATTTTCAATTTGTTCAGTTTTTGAAACAAGTTCAGCGCTGATATCTTTAATTTTTTGTTCGGATTTTTCCATTTCTGCAAGAGCTTCTTCTGTTTGCATATTATAAGAATCGACTTCAAGATTTGCCATTTTAAGATCATTTACAGCGCTTTCAGCCAACAGATTTGCAGCTTTGGCTTCACGCCTTGCGGCATCTAATTCACCTTTTAGTTGTTCGTTTTTACGTGTAGCCTCATGAAGCTGTTCTTGTACAACAATTAATTGGTTACGGGCATTATCAGCATCTTCACGGGCGATTTTCATACGCTGAGCAAAATCATCTTCACGTTCAGCTTGTCCGGATGCACCTAATTCAGCAGTTCGTAGACTTTGACAATAACTGAGAGCAGTCATAACGGCGGCCATAAAAGTGCTTATTTCAGGGATAGATTTTTCAAGCCTAACTATATTATCTTCAACTTCCCTAGCCATGGAAGTAATAGTTTGTTCAGGCAATTCTGATACAACGGTAAAAGCGGCGCCATGTATTTTTACTTTGACTTTTCGTTTAAAAGCCATATTATCAGCCTCCTTATCATCAGAGATTATTATATATCTAAATAGAGGTTAATTTTAAAATATTATTGTATTATATATAATTTTATTATAATATAAAAACACCATATATAAAAGTTATTTGGACAATTATTTGCAGAAAAATAATAAATTTATTAAAATAATAAATTTTACAAAGGCATATAATTTTGAAATAATAAACATATTTTATTAAAAAAATGCATATTTTTGGTAAAATAAGGATTATTATATTTGTAATATTGAAAATTTTCTGTTATAATATACAATATTAAGTACGAATGATATTATAACTAGAGAAATTTTTGGAGGTATTGTACATGAATACACGCCTGAGCGTAAATAAAGTAACCCAGATGATCACTGAAAAGCTATCTCATAATTTTGGTATAGCGCCAAATGATGCATCGGATGAATATATTTATAAAGCGCTTGCGTTAGCTGTAAGAGATATAATTCAGGCGCAGCGAAAAGAATTTCATGATGATATGGTAAGAACAGAGGGTAAACAGGTTTATTATCTGTGCATGGAATTTTTAATGGGCCGTTCATTAAAAAATAGCCTTTATAATCTCGGAATAGAAGATGTTGTATCACAAGCAGTTGAAAAATTAGGAGTAAAATTAGAAAAAATATATGATATGGAACCGGATGCCGGTCTTGGCAACGGTGGGCTTGGCAGATTAGCTGCATGTTTTCTTGATGGACTTGCAACGCAAAATTATGCTGCTACAGGATATTCGCTTTTATATGAATTTGGTATATTCCGCCAAAGAATAGTTGAAGGCTGGCAGACTGAATTGCCGGATGCATGGTTACCAGGTGGGGACGTATGGCTTGTAAGACGTCCTGAACGAACAAAACAGATTGCATTTGACGGTTATGTAAAAGATTGGTGGGATGGACAATACCATCATGTAGAACATGTTGATAGTACAATAGTTGAAGCTATTCCATATGATATGTATGTTTCAGGTAAAGATAACAAAGGCGTTGCAGTTTTGCGCCTTTGGTCAGCTCGCGCACCTGGAATTGATATGAATTTATTTAACCAGGGCGATTATATGCGCGCAGTAGAACGCGATGCTATGGCGGAAGTTATAACAAAAGTACTTTATCCGTCTGATAACCATCGTGAGGGAAAAAGCTTAAGATTAAGACAGCAATATTTTCTTGTATCTTCATCTGTACAAGATATTATTCAAACTCATTTATCCAAATATGGCACGCTGAAAAATTTACCGGATAAAGTAGCTATTCATATAAATGATACTCATCCAGCGCTTGCAATACCTGAACTTATGAGGATACTTTTGGATGAATGCGGTTTCAGTTGGGATGAAGCTTGGGATATTACTACAAGAACAGTAGCTTATACCAACCATACGGTAATGTCAGAAGCATTGGAAGTATGGCCGGAGGATTTATTCCGTTCTTTATTACCAAGAATATATCAAATAGTTGTTGAAATTAATAAACGTACCTGCGCTGTATTAGCATTAAAAACCAATCATAATATGGAAAAAGTATCCAATATGGCGGTTATTAGTTATGGTATGGTTAAAATGGCTAATTTAAGCGTTATAGGATCTCATTCAGTCAACGGCGTATCAAAATTACATTCCGATATTTTAAAAGATACTGTATTTAATGATTTTTATTCTGTATATCCAGAACGGTTTACAAATGTAACTAATGGTATTGCCCATAGAAGATGGTTGTGTCAAGCTAATCCAGGGCTTACAAAATTGCTTACTGAACTTATTGGAGATGGATTTGTATTAAATGCAGCTGAACTTGAAAACCTTAGAAAATATTCAGGCGATACAGCTGTATTGGATAAATTGGCAAAAGTAAAAAGAGAGAATAAAGAACGTATTGCTAATTATGTTAAAAAGCATAATAATATTATTCTTAATCCAGACTCAATATTTGATGTACAGGTAAAAAGATTGCATGAATATAAAAGGCAGCATTTAAATGCGCTTCATATTATATCTTTATATCAGCAGTTAAAAGAAAATCCAAATCTTGATATTGTTCCACATACTTTTATATTTGCAGCAAAAGCAGCGCCAGGATATTATATGGCAAAACAAATAATAAGGCTTATCTGTAAATTAAGCGATGAAATTGAAAAAGATCCTGTTATAAGAGAAAAATTAAGGGTAGTTTATCTGGAAGATTACCGTGTATCATTAGCTGAACTGCTTATTCCATCAGCTGATGTAAGCGAACAGATATCATTAGCAGGTACAGAAGCATCCGGTACAGGCAATATGAAGCTTATGATAAACGGCGCTATTACTTTAGGCACATTGGATGGAGCTAATGTAGAAATACATGATGCTGTAGGCGATGATAATATTATTATATTTGGGCTTAAAACACCTGAAGTACAGGAATTAAAACGCAGAGGATACCATTCGTCTGTTTATTATCATAATAATTACAGGCTTAAAAATGCTGTTGATTCTCTTAATATTGGTTATGGAGGAGTACAATTTAACGATATTTATAATTCCCTAATTGGTCCGGATCCATATATGGTAATGGCTGATTTTGAAGATTATGCTAAAGCACATGAGGATATAAATAGAATTTATCAGGATAAAAACAAATGGAATGAAATGTCATTGCAAAATATTGCAGGAGCTGGTATATTTGCAGCTGACAGAGCTATTAGGGATTATGCGGAAAATATATGGAAATGTTCTCCTATTGAATAATTAATATATAAATAAAAATGGCTGGCATAATTTACATATGCCAGCTTTTTTTGTTATATTAATGAAAAATTCAGGGTAAGCTAAGAATTAAAAAAATTTAATAATTTATTATAATAAAAATTTTTGATTACAATAAAGTTGAGGTCTGTTAACTACAATAAAGTATCAACAGTATGATATTAAAAGTTTAGCAAACAATCTGAAACGTGCGTTCTTATAGGTAGGGAAGCATAAGTATGACGGGATTCCTACCCTGATGATGACACGTGAAGACGTGCATCCTTTTGGATAGGAAAGAATAAAAGGGAAGGCGTTTCCTACCCTAAGAGAAACATGATTAAACTGGAAATATTCTATCGTGTTTATACAGGTAATTTAAATAATACAAGACAAAAGTTAAGTATATTTTTATACAATTAATAGGATCAATATAAATAAAAATTAAATTATTAATATAAAAATTACCGTTTACGAAGTTGGGGCGCCTGCGCAGCGCATCCAAAGGATGCGCTAAAAGCAAAATAATATGTCCTTGATTTAAACTAAAGCGATAATAAGAAATAGTTATTGTCTTAAGAACAGCATATTATTATGACATATTATTTTGCATAAAGCAGCCATATGAAATATGGCTGCACGCAGGCGCCCCATTTTAGGGTAATGGCACTGAACATGTTGTAATTATAATTTATATTTAATTTAATCCTTTATTATTAGTTATTATTTTATTTAGATTATTATAGTTTGTGCATGATATTGACTGCTTTGGTAAATAATATCGGCAAGGTGATGTTATGCATAATATATTTAAAATGATAATATTTTTTTCCATAGGTGCAATATTATATCCCATATTAGAAATATTATTTAGAGGATATTCCCATTGGAGTATGTCTATAGCCGGAGGATTAAGTTTTTTATTTATTTGTGAAGTAAATAGATTAATGCCCAATAGTTCCATTTGGCTAAAATGTTTAATTGGAGCTGCAGCTATAACGGTAATTGAATTTATCACTGGATATATAGTAAATATACAGCTTAATATGGGAGTATGGGATTATTCACATATGCCACTGAATTTAATGGGACAAATTTGCTTACCGTTTACTGTACTATGGTTTTTCTTATGCATACCAGCTTATGGATTGGGAAATATAGTAGGGAAACTATTAGATAAAATTTAAAAAATTTTTTTAAACCGCTATGATAAATTGAGAATTTATTATAGCGGTTTATTATACCAGTTTAATTATTAAATATAGTACATAAAATAAATTTGTTGAAAGGAGAGATTTAATGTCTATAGAAGAACATGTAGGGTTATCTGATTTATTAGATCAGGATTTATCCAGTTATGAATATTTTCATTCTTTGCCAAAAGAATTACAAGATAAAATAATTATGAAAGATATAACATCATTCGAAGAAATGCAGGCATATGTATCGCAACAGAGAAAATATCATGTATAATATGCATATTTTTACCAAATAATATGTATGAGGTGATATAAAAATGAAATATCCAAATTTAAATAGCTTAATACAAAGCGATAATCAGGCAAAACAATTTTTTTATAGCCTTCCTGAATATGTACAGGAACAAATTATGCAAAGAGCAGACAGTGTAAATTCTATGGAAAGCTTACAGGATTATGCTGATAATATTACACGCGGCGATAATTAAATAAGAGTACCAAAAATGCGGCTTTGGATGGAAAAATCCTTAGCCGTATTTTTGATTGAATATTATAAATGCAGGTACGCAAATTTTATTGAAAATAAAATTTGGAGCTAGTTATATGATATATTTAATAGCAAATGGCAAGCTTATTAAACTGATGAAAAAGATATTGATAATAATATAAATAATAAAAGCTATATTGAGATCCTTGATATAAATGAAAATAATCTATTTGATAAGCAAATATTAAAATTATCTAAAGTTTTAAGAGAAAAGGTAAATAGATATAGTAAAGTATTAAATTTAATTGATTATGTTACTGAAATAAGAGAAGCATATGAATCGGAAGTAGATATAAATTTAAATAAAATAATGAGAATATTAACAGCAGTAACTATTTTTTTATGCCAATTACTTTAATATCAACATTGTATGGTATGAATTTTAATATGCCGGAATATTTATGGGAAATAGGTTAAGTAGTAATTATAATTATATTTTTAATATTAACTTTCATATGTATATGTTATTTTAAGAAAAAGAAATGGTTTTTTATTAATGTTGAATATAAATAAATATAATTAATATTTATTTATATAATATATGAAAAATTAATAAATATTAATACATAATTTGAATATGACTTGACAAGATGGATTTTATATATTATCCTGAACATAGATAAATTAAAGTTATCGGAGGATAATTTTATTATGATAGAAAACATAGGTACACGATTTATAAGCGGTTATTGGCTCGGCTATTTTAGCATGGGCTTTATTAATCGTGTTCGTATACCTATAGTGCCAACATATTAAAAAGCGTAAAATTAATTTTATAAATTCGCTTGATTTTATGGGGAACTCATGGTATATGAGTTCCCCATTTTTAATTAATAAATAAAAAATTATTTAACCGGAGGAATACACAATGATTATAGTATTAAAAAGAAATGCAACAAAAGAAAAGATTGAAGAATTAAAAGGCCAATTAATGCAGCAGGGGGTTGCAGTTAATACATGGGTAGGCCAGCATGAAACTGTATTAGGCCTTATTGGTGATACTACAGCTATAGATATTGATTATATAGGCGCTCAAGATATAGTTGAATCAGTAAAACGTGTGCAAGAGCCATATAAAAAAGCAAACCGTAAATTTCATCCAAGCAATACTGTTATTACATTGCCTAGCGGTGAAAAAATAGGCGACGGAGAACTTGTACTTATGGCAGGACCATGTTCAGTTGAATCAAAAGAACAAATAATAGAAGTAGCAATAAGGATAAAAAAAGCTGGTGCTAAATTTTTAAGAGGCGGAGCATTTAAACCACGTACATCTCCATATTCTTTCCAAGGATTACATGAAGATGGTATTGAATTATTACTTGCAGCAAAAAAAGAGACAGGCCTTCCAATTGTAACAGAAATTATGTCCAAAGAAGATATACATTTATTTAAAGATGTTGATATAATTCAAGTAGGCGCACGTAATATGCAAAACTTTGAATTATTAAAAGAATTAGGTAAATTGGAAAAGCCTATATTATTAAAACGCGGTCTTGCAAATACAATAGAAGAATTTTTAATGAGTGCAGAATATATTTTAGCAGGGGGCAATGAACAGGTTATATTATGTGAAAGAGGTATAAGGACATTTGAAACTTATACAAGAAATACTATGGATATTTCAGCTGTACCAATATTAAAGAAATTATCTCATCTTCCTATTATTGTTGATCCAAGCCATGCAGCTGGTATTCCATGGTTAGTAGAACCGCTTGCTATGGCTGGTGTTGCAACCGGTGCGGACGGTATTATGATAGAAGTTCATAATAATCCGAAAAAAGCTTTATCTGATGGTGCGCAGTCACTTACACCAGATCAATTTGATGAAATTGCAAAAAGAATCTTTAAAGCAAAAAAAGCATTTGATTCTTGTAAGAAAAACTAGTAAAATAATAAAAAAAGATAGTTTTAGTAAATCTTTATTTAATAATGCCAAGTAAAAAAGTATAAAAAATTCCCTGAAATAAAATAGTATGAAACTAAAAAGTACCGCTATAAAGGGGGGCGCCTGCGCAGCGCATCTTTTAG
>CALWVB010000092.1 GCA_944384895.1 uncultured Clostridia bacterium
TTAGTTATAGTACCATCTTATCCCTTTGGTTTAATATTCTTTTTTGGTTCATTAGCACCATTTATAACATTTTTATTTGGACGAGAAACATGTGACAATTACTATACAGCTCTTTTGCCTATAAAAAAGACGGACGCAGTAAAAGGTAAATGCCTTTTAGTTGTATTCGTGCAGATTTTACAACTTATTATTTCTGTTCCTATTGCAATATTGCGTGCTTATTTGCCAATAGGTGAAAATGTTGTCGGAATCGAGGCAAATATTGCTTATTATGGATTTGGTCTTATAACCTTTGCTATCTTCAATTTTATCTTTTTTACCCAATTCTATAAGACTGCATACAAAGTAGGTAAATCTTTTATTATAGCCATTATTCCAGTAATAGTCTGTATCTTTATCATGGAATTGCTTTCTCATGTTCCAACAATATACTGGTTAGACAGCATTGATCCAGAATATTTAATTCGTCAAATCCCTATTTTGATTATTGGCATAATAGTTTATACTGTTGGAATTATTTGCACATACTTTTTAGCAGAAAAACGATTTGCAAAGGTTGATTTATAATAATTAATTATTGATATAATATAAAAAGTTTATAATAAAATCAATAAACATTTATCTTTGTTTAATAGTTAAAGCTTATTATACTAAATCAAACAATATATAAAAATATGTAATATAGCATCTCTGGTTACGTTACCGTAAAAAGGGGGGCGCCTGCGTGCAACCATATGAAATATGGTTGCCAAATGCAAAATAATTTGCTATATAAAGATGATGTGTATTTAAGATAATACTTTGTTTTCCTTTTTAACTCAGCCTGAATATTTAAAAAATTATTTTGCGTAAAGCGCATCTTTAGATGCGCTGCGCAGGCGCCCCCCTTTTAGACAGTACTTTTCTTGAATCATATTTTATTATCATTAGTTTATTTATATATTTTTTGCTTTGTGCTATTCTCTTTTCCTTTGTAAATACCACTACAGTTGTTACTCCAGCACGTTGCTATACTATAAATATAATCGTAGAAACATCGGCTGAATTCAAACAAATATTTTAGCTTGGAGGTATGATATATGCAGTATATCAGTCATTATAAATCCCCTATAGGAAATATTCTTTTGGCGGCAGATGATATTGGTCTGACCGGACTATGGTTTGAAGGACAAAAATATTTTGCTTTATATCTAGACAAAGAACTTGAAGAAAAAGAAATATCTTTATTTAAAAAAGTGAAATACTGGCTCGATATTTATTTTTCTGGCGAAGAACCGGATTTTACCATACCGCTTCATTTTATAGGAACAGGTTTTCAGAAAGAGGTATGGAAAATTCTTTACTCTATTCCATATGGACATACTATGACCTATGGTGCGATTGCAAAACAGATTGCTATAAAAAGAGGAATCGAACGTATGTCTGCTCAGGCAGTTGGCGGTGCAGTCGGACATAATGAAATTTCTATTATAGTCCCTTGTCATAGAGTTGTGGGAACAAATGGCAGTTTAACAGGATACGCAGGCGGTATTGATAAAAAAATAAAACTACTGACTTTGGAAAAAGTAGATATTCAGCATTTTTTTATTCCAAAGAAAGGAACTGCACTATGAAACCAGAAAACTTAGAAATTATTAACCGTTCTTTTACAATACAAGCTCCAAATTTTGAAAACAATTCTGTTAATTTTTCTAAAGAAGAATATTTACATTATATGCTGTCTTGCATTGCACCGCATAAACAAGATATTGTTTTGGAAGTAGCCGCTGGTACTTGTGTCTGCGGGCGTTCTTTTTCGCCATTGGTACAATCTGTAGTATGTCTAGACGCTACAGTTCCTATGTTACATATTGGTAAACAAAAAGCTGAAAACAGTAATTTAAATAATATGATTTTTTTAAAAGGTTATGCCCAAGAACTGCCTTTTTTAGATAACAGCTTTGATATTGTATTCTCTCGTCTTGCCTTTCATCATTTTACTGACATAAACATAGTATTTTCCGAAATGGTACGGGTCCTAAAACCTGGTGGTAAATTAGTAATGATTGATATGCAAGCTGCTGATGAATCATCAAGGAATATTGAAGATAAAATTGAAACTTTACGCGATCCATCTCATGTAAAAAATCTTAGTAAAGAAGAAATGAAAAATTTATTTACTGAATATAATATTACTCTGCAAAAATGTGAAACAACAGAAATACAGCAGCAATTAAAAAATTGGCTTGCACTTACAAAAACACCTGAGAGTGTTCAAAATAAAATAACTAGTCTTATGCAGGCTGATATATCCGGACAAGAAAAAACGGGTTTTTATCCATATATTAAAGATAATACTATTTGCTTTAAACAGAAATGGATTTTAATGATTGGCAAAAAGTAATATACTAAACTAAAGCAGTCAAAAATTAAATTAAACAGTATATCTGGCAAAAATTTTTAATGTTAACAATTTTTAGCTTTAAGAGTACATATTTCAAAGGACTTGTTAACGTTGAATTTAGTACTTCTTGAAAAACATCGATATATATTTGGCTGTAAGTAAGAAAAAATAAAGATACATAGTAATAGAACTCCCCATGATTACTACTGACCACTGTATTGTCTGTAGCATGAGTGTAAAAAACTGAGATAATATATTGTGTTCATATAATTAACAAAATATCTGTAATTGGATGAAGAGTACTTCCCCGGTTGTGGATTTTTAAATTTATTACTATACAAAAAACAATTATTACAAAATATAACAAAGTCAAACCGATTATGAATAAAAAGATCGCTGGATATGCAAAAGCAATTCTTATTAGTGAGCCGTCTTACTGTATCAATATATTTGTACTCGATTACATCTTCAGGGTCGCCGCTTATTTCCCCTGTCGTGTATTCATATATCTTCTTATTTTGTATATTCCCCCCCTGCATCATATGTATATACTATCGTTTGGCCTAGTTCCTTGTTATCCTCCCGGATTCATATGTTATATATTTCCTTAATTCGCTTACATTACCATATTAATTATAACAAAGCAGGC
>CALWVB010000093.1 GCA_944384895.1 uncultured Clostridia bacterium
GCAGCCATATTTAAATATGGCTGCCTAACGCAAAATAATTTGTTGTTTTAATCTTTTGTTAATTAAGAAAATATTTGTTTTCTTTTTTATCTTTGGCTGCTAGTTGGTACATTTATTTTGCGTCCCAGCGCATCCTTTGGATGCGCTTCGCAGGCGCCCCCTCGTAAACGCAGCCTTTTCCGTTTATTGCTTTTTTATTTAGATTAGTTTTTTAATACATTTTTTTGGTTTGCATTATTTAAATACTTTTGTTTTAAATATAATAATTTTATGTAAGAATAAATTTAAGCTTTAAGGCCAATAATCAAATTATTGGCCTTGTTTTTTAGCTTTGCTAAGATTAATCACCCGCTGGTTTGGCATAAGACCGAGAGAAAAGGCTTTAGCAACAGGATTTGTTATGAAAAGTGTTTTTTAACAGGTTATAAAAATATTAGTAACTAGATCATATTGCTTGCCAGTTTATGAGAAAATAGAATATGTGATGCGGAAATAAAATTAGCAACTACTTAAATATAGGAGATATACTGACAACAGACGATTGTATGCTTATGTAAATTATTAGTTTTAACTAATTTAATATTATCCACATAAAGAATTTTTACATACCTTCCTAATTTATAAAATCTTATAAACAGGGAAAATAAAAAAGGTTAAGGGTGGATAATATTGAAATTTGATATACAATTTTTCAAATCACCAAAAGGTATTGCTTTATCTATTGCTATAGTTTTAATTTTATTACTTTTAATTATTGCTGTTATATTTATATTTAAATATTGGTCTATGACAAATGCGACCCCATCCAATGAAACAGTTACATCACAGCCTATTATAAGTTCTATATCATCTTCACAGATATCTTCAATAGTACCTTCATCCAGTCAATCGTCAGTTATATCATCTTCAGAGCCAATTTCACAAATATCTTCTCAAATATCATCAGAACCCTTGTCCAGTATATTATCCCAAGAAATTATACCAGATACAGATGATCCATTATTAAAAAAACTTTATAAAGCACAAAATAAAAATAAAGATGCAGTAGGTTGGCTGCATATTGATGGTACTAAATGTGATTATGCTGTAATGCAGAGCGATGATAATGAATATTATCTTGATAAAAATGAAGAAAAAGAAAATAGTAAACGAGGAGCTTTATTTGCTGATTTTAGATGTAATTTTGACAGTGATAACTTATCAACTAATACAGTTATATATGGCCATTCTATGAAAGATGGCACTATGTTTACTCAATTATTTGTTTATAAAAGACTGAGTACACTTAATAATTATCCTATAATAAATTTTGCAGTGGATGAGGATACAGAACAAAGATGGAAAATTTTTAGCTGTATGATTACTGATATTAATTTTAATTATATAGAACCTAATCCTACAGATGAAGAGTTTATAGAAATTATAGAAGAAAGTAAAAAACGTTCATTATTTAATACGGATGTTGATGTTGATTTAGGAGATAAAATATTAACTTTATCTACCTGCACTTATGAATATAAAGACCAGGAAGCACGATTTGTTGTTATGGCTCGCCAAATGAGGGAAGGTGAAGAAGAAACTGTAGCTCCGGCAACAAAAAATGAAAATATAAAACAGCCGCAGTTTTAATATAAATCAGATCCATCTGTAAATTCGATGAAATTTTAGGATAATCACTAACGACAACAGAGCGATAAATATTTTAGGATATAAAGGAAACAGCCCATTATAAGTATAGCTTTATTTATTGCTATAGATGTTAATCTATGCCTGCCACATTGAAAATTTTGTTACTTGTATTTATCTATATAATGATAATATAAATAACACCAAATAAAGAAATATATAAATCTAATCTTAATAAAAATAGGATACGTAAAAGTACCGCTGATAAGGGGCGCCTGCGCAGCGCATCTTTTAGATGCGCTAAAAGCAAAATAATATGTTCTTGATTTAGGCTAAACTGATAATAAGAAATAGTTATTATCTTAATAACAGCATATTATTATGACATATTATTTTGCATAAAGCAGCCATATGAAATATGGCTGCACGCAGGCGCCCCACTTTGGGGCAATGACACTGAGTATGTTGTAATTATATTTTATATTTAATTTTTGTTATTAATTATTGTTTTAATACTTTTAGTATAAGTTTATTCTATAGCTGTATCATGTAAATGGCACGAAATAAATATCTAACAGAGTATAATTTTTTACTGCATAAGCTTTATCAATAGCTCATTTTATTCAATCTGTAAAATCAAAGGAATTTTGCTTTTTATAGCTTATCTGGCAGTATATATAATAAAATGAAACCAATATAAAAAGGAAACAGGCCTGATATGCAAATTTTTGCAATATCAGGCCTGTTAAAAAGGGAATAGGAACATGAAAACAATGGATAAATCATTATTATTTTATATTTGATTAAAAAATACCAAATATAAACAAATGGTTAAATTAATTATAATGTAAAAATTTTTCAGTGTAAAGACAAATTTACATAAAAATAAAAATATATATATAGAAAAACAGCCTTTTCCAATTTTTTATTGGAAAAGGCTGTTTATTTTAACATAAATTAAGGATAAGGCTTAAATTTATATTCCGATATTTTTAATTAGCGGAATTTACGTTTACGTGCAGCCTCAGCCTTTTTTTTGCGTTTGACAGATGGCTTTTCATAAGCCTCTCTCTTGCGCACCTCTGCGATAACACTATCCCTCTGGCACTGTCTTTTAAAGCGTCTGAGTGCGCTATCTAAAGATTCATTTTCTTTTACTCTTACTTCTGGCATTAATATTCCCTCCCTCCGCCTAATGGCAGGGGTAATAACATTAAGATTATATAATATTAGTATACCCTGTGTCAAGTGTTAGTTTATTTAAATAAATATTATTTTGCAACAATATTTACTAATTTGCCTTTAACATAAAACTTTTTAATAATATTTTTTCCTTCAACAGCTGATTTTATTTTATCTAAATTAAGAGCTGTTTGAATAGCATCGTCAGCTGAAATATCAACAGGTACAGTAAATTTAGCACGCACTTTACCATTTATCTGCGCAACAATTTCAATAGTACTGTCAATACATTTGTTTTCATCATAACTTGGCCACTCAGCTTCAAAAAGCATACCGTCAAAGCCGAGATTTTGCCATATTTCCTCTGTGATATGCGGCGCAAATGGATTTAAAAGCCTCAGGAGGACATTTATTTCATCCTTAGTAACTGAACCCGAGGCCTCGATTTCATTGAGCAGAGACATCATAGAGGCTATTGCAGTGTTATGCTTTAATTTTTCGATATCTTCGCCAACCTTTTTAATAGTACGATGGATTGGCGCTTCAAATTCTGGACGTATATTGCCGTCAACAACAATATCCTGCAGGTTCCAAATACGTTCTAAGAAACGTTTACAGCCTTTTATAGAAGCGCTCGACCATGGAGCAGCTTTTTCAAAATCACCGATAAACATTTCATAAAGACGCATAGTATCAGCGCCATAATCACGCACGATTTCATCAGGATTAATTACATTACCGCGTGATTTAGACATCTTTTGTCCATCTTCGCCTAAAATCATACCATGGCTTGTCCTTTTAGCATATGGCTCGCAGGTTGGTACTACGCCGATATCATAAAGGAATTTATGCCAGAAACGTGAATAGAGCAGATGGAGGGTTGTATGTTCCATACCGCCGTTATACCAGTCAACAGGCATCCAATATTCTAAAGCTTCTTTTGAAGCTAATTCTTTATCATTATGCGGGTCGCAATATCTAAGAAAATACCATGAAGAACCAGCCCATTGCGGCATAGTATCAGTTTCACGCTGAGCTTTACCGCCGCATTTTGGACAGGTTGTCTGGATCCAATCGGTTAATTTGGTGAGAGGAGATCCGCCGTCATCAGCCGGTTCATAACTCTCAACTTCCGGTAATTTTAATGGAAGCTCACTTTCCGGCAACGGTACAAATCCGCATTTTTCACAGTGTACGATTGGTATAGGCTCGCCCCAATAACGCTGGCGGGCAAATACCCAGTCGCGCAGTTTAAAGTTTACTTTAGGTTTTGCTATACCTTTTTCACTTAAATAATCTATTATCTTTTTCTTAGCATCTTCAACAGTAAGCCCGTCCAATATACCGGAATTTACCATGATACCGGTTTCGCAATCGGTAAAAGCTGATTCCTGGACATTACCGCCCTTTACTACTTCGATAATCGGAAGATTAAACTTTTTAGCAAAATCCCAGTCGCGGGTGTCATGGCCCGGTACAGCCATAATAGCGCCGGTACCGTATGACATAAGTACATAATCGGAAATAAATATAGGTATTTCTTTATTATTAACAGGATTTATAGCGCTTACGCCGTCTAAACGCACGCCGGTTTTATCTTTAGCAACTTCAGTACGTTCAAAATCGGATTTCCTGGCAGCCATTTCCTGATATGCCTTAACTTCATCCATATTTTTAATAAGTCCGGACCATTTGTCAAGATAATTATGCTCAGGCGAAATTACCATATATGTTGCGCCGTATAATGTATCCGGACGGGTAGTATAAACGGTTAAAATATCCCCGGCAGTGGTAGCAAAATCAACCTCTGCGCCGGTAGAACGGCCTATCCAGTTGCGCTGCTGGATTTTTACCCTGTCAATATAATCTACATTATCAAGATCATCCAATAAACGCTGGGCATATTCGGTAATTTTAAGCATCCACTGGCTCTTTGTTTTATGAATAACATCGCCGCCGCAGCGTTCACATTGCCCGTTTACTACTTCTTCATTTGCCAATACGCATTTACAGGAATTACACCAGTTAACATTCATCTCTTTTTTATAGGCTAAACCCTTTTTAAAGAGCTGTAAAAATATCCACTGGGTCCATTTATAATAATTAGGATCGGTTGTATTGATTTCACGGCTCCAGTCAAATGATAAACCTAAAGACTGAAGCTGGGATTTAAACCGGGCTACATTATTTTTAGTAACAATTTCCGGATGTATATGGTTTTTTATAGCAAAATTTTCTGTAGGCAATCCAAATGCATCCCAACCCATAGGATAAAGCACGTTATAACCCTGTAAACGTTTTTTACGCGCGACAATATCAAGCGCTGTATATGAACGCGGATGGCCTACATGAAGCCCTTGTCCGGATGGGTATGGAAATTCAACAAGAGCATAAAATTTTGGCTTTGTATAATCGTTTGACGCATGAAAAGCGCCTTTTTCTTCCCAAATATCCTGCCATTTCTTTTCTATGGCAGCGTAATCGTATTTCAAGCGTTATCCCCCTCAGACGTAAGAAATTCATTTATATCAATCTGTTCGCCGTCTGCCCATAAGCGTTCAAGCGAATAGAAATCCCTTGTATCTTTTTGGAAAATGTGTACGACGACATTACCATAGTCTACCAGTATCCAGGAGGAAGAATTATATCCTTCCATACGGTTTGGCATAATATCCTGCTGTTTTAACTGATATTCTACTTCATCAGCAAGCGCTTTTACCTGTGTATTGGATGTACCGGTAGCCAATACAAAATAATCCGCGATTATAGTTAGATCGGATATTCCAATTACGCGGATATCCAGAGCTTTTTTACTGTCTAATATTTTTACGATTTTTCCAGCAAGCTCTTTTGATGTCATTAATCAATTACCCTCTTTCGTAATAAATATATTAAAATATACTATTTGTAGATATTATTGCAACTTATTATTTATTATATTAAATATATATTGCACAAAAATATACTAAATTATAAATTTGATAAAATAAGTTCATTCCATGCTTTAAAAGTATCCGGATGAATAGCCCTGTCAGCTTTAGCTAAATCAATTATAGAAAACTGTAAAGCCGTATGCATAGCTTTTTCCATACTGATATCAACATCACGGCGCATATCTTCTACGCCTTCATAATCACGTTCAGCTGAAGTATAATCGGCAAGATAAAGCGTTTTTTCCAATAAACTCATGCCGGCTCTTGCAGTTGTATGATAACGCACGGCATTAAGAATATCTTCATCAAAAATACCCAATTCATGCTTAATATAAAGTGAACCGGCTATAGCATGCCATAATTTAGGTGTTACCTCTTCGACATTATCCATAATTGTACCAAATTTTTTTATATAATTCAACTGTTCTTCAGGCGGAGTATCCTTCATTATATCATGCAAAAGCCCAGCTAATTCAGCTTTTTTTATATCTGCTCCATATTTTTTAGCTAAACGCATAGCTTCTTTACGCACAGCAAGTGAATGGTTAAAACGGCTGTCAGTCAGACGATCTTTTAATATACCTGTATATTGCTCAATCACTTCCATTATTTATACAATCCTTTCCTTCTGATATAATCGTATACTTTATCAGGGAGCATATTTTCCGTATCTCTCCCGGATGATAACATATCCCGTATTTGCGTAGAAGATATTATAACAGGTTTAATATCTTTAATTATAACATTAGCTCCGTCTTTTTCCAGTTTTTCTGCATATTCTTTTAATTTTTTATATTCATTTTTATCCCTGGCGCCTGCACATAATATTGCTAAAGCAAAGATTTCTTTATAATTATACCAATGTTCAATAGTAATTAACATATCGGTGCCCATGATAAAATAAAGTGTGGCATTAGGATATATTGCTTTAAGTTCACGTAATGTACAGCTTGTATAACTAGGCCCGTCACGCTTTATTTCCATATTGGAAACTTCAATACGTTTATCAAAATCAAAAGCTAATTTACACATATTAAGCCGGTCAATACCAGATGCTAAATCATGAGCTTTTTTATGCGGGGGAGTTTTTGTAGGTATAATGATCATTTTATCACAGTTAAGTTTATATAAAAACTCCTTAGCAATATGAATATGCCCATTGTGCACAGGATTAAATGTGCCGCCAAATACAGCTATTTTTATTGCATTATTATTGATATGCTGTATATTTTCATAAGTATTAATATTGTCTTGCATATTAATATCAGCCTTAAAATTCTTTAAAATTATTTTACAAGTTCTATAGTTTTATTTTCCTGACTTTGACGATATAACACAAACCGCATACCGATAACTTGTACAACATCAGCGCCCACAGCCTCGGCAATATAATCAGCGCAATAACGTACGCTGTCTGGAGCAGTTTCCAATATACGGCATTTAATAAGTTCGCGTGCTTCTAAAGCTTCGTCTATTGATTTTATAAGGCTGTCGTTTATACCGCCTTTTCCTATTTGAAATATAGCGTCTAAACTATTTGCCATACCTCTAAGCTGAGCGCGTTGTCTGCTGTTTAACATATTATGAAAATCCTTTCGATTATATTTTTTTATTTTAATATTTGATTTTATAAAATTATCTTTATATAAAAAATGAAATATACCAGTAAATATAAAGACTAAAAATTATATTATTATAAAGCAAAATTCTTTATAATGCCTATAGTTTTAGAGTAGATAAATCCCCATGACGCCCTATTATTTCATATTAAAGTGTGAGTGAAAATATATGAGGTAAGGTACCCTATTAAGTGGGGGGCGCCCGCGTGGCAGCCATATAAAATATGGCTGCCTTACGCAAAATAATTGTTTATATTAAAAATACACTTTTTAAGAAAACATTATCTTATTTTTTTACCCAAGCTTTATTAAGAAATATTATTTTGCATTTAGCGCATCTAAAAAGATGCGCTGCGCGGGCGCCCCCTACAACGTATTCGGTAAATATGCCTTTAAAATTATTATAAAGCATAAGATTCAACTTATTTATATTTAATCAGTAATTTAAGATGAAAATAATTATGGAGATATTTTTAGGATATTATAAATTAGAATATTAATATAACTTTTCTTAATATGTTTTACCCAATTATATTTAATTTTTATCACTGAAAATTAAATATAAAAAATTTATTTATGATATTTACCGTCGTTAGCTATTTGAAATGTTCTGTATATTTGTTCACACAACATAACCCGGGCTAATTGATGCGGGAATGTCATTTTAGACATGGATAATTTATAATTAGAAGCTTTTTTTACATCATCAGATAAACCCCATGACCCACCGACAATAAATACAATAGAACTTGTACCTGTAAGGCATTGCTTGGTTATGTATTCGGATAGTTCAATAGAATCAAGCTGTTTTCCTTCAATACACATGGAAATGATATGGCTGCGGTCTGGTATTTTTGATAAAATCCGTTTGCCTTCTAAATTTACAGCCGCTATAATCTCATTTTGCGAAGCTTTTTCCGGTACATTTGCTTCATCGATTTCAATAACTTTTATTTTACAAAAACTTTGCAGCCTTTTTAAATATTCTTCGCATGCATTTTTATAAAATTTTTCTTTTAATTTACCTACAGCGATTATTGTAACTGATATCATAATTAAAAAACCTCAACAGGACGGGTACTGATACGTTCAGCATAATCAAGCAAAAAATCACGTCCGCATATAAAACCAGCTTGCTGTAAAGCGTTTAATGATGTATGATAAGCGATTTGCGGCAGATTATTTTCCATACTGATATGGCCTAATAAAAATCTGGTTGTTCCGGATTTTGCTAAAGAGGCTAATTCAGCCGCACAGCTTTCATTGGATAAATGACCGCGGTCAGATAATATACGGCGTTTTAAATAATATGGATAAGCGCCGGATTCCAGCATATGTACATCATGATTGGATTCAATAAGCACAAAATCACATCCGGTAATAGCTTTACGTACAGTATCGCTTATATAGCCTATATCGGTTGCTACAGCGATTTTTCTGCCGTCTGGAGTATCTATACGGTAACCACAGCTTTGACGGCTGTCATGCGGCGTATCAAATGGTATAACCTTCATACCAGCAGCTTCAATACCGCTGTCATCGATTATATTAGTAGGAAATTTACCGTTGATTATACCCATATTATCGAGTTCTTCCAATGTACCGGGTGTAGCGTATACATTAGTTTTATATTTTGAAGCAAATACCCTGACTCCATTTATATGATCTGTATGTTCATGGGTAATAAAAATAGCGGCTATTGACTTTGGTTCAATATTCCTTTCAGACAGAGCTTTTTCAATACGTTTGCATGATACGCCAGCATCGATAAGTATACCGCCGTTACCATTACCTATATATGTACAATTGCCGCTGCTGCCGCTGAAAAGATTACAAAACCTAGCCAAAAAGCCACACTCCATTCATTATAAAAGCAAAATATAAAAAAATTATATTTTTATATTATCATTAATTTTATAAATAAACAAAAATTATATCAGATATACATGTAGCCTCCCTGAAATTATAATTATAGGGAGGCATAAAAAATTATAAATTATTAAATTAATAATACACGATTTATAGGATATATGCAAGTAAACTTTTTAAAAACATAAAATTTTAAAAATTAACTAACTCTAGCAGCAGCTTTAGGAGTTTCATCCGGTACGGTAATACGTTTTATATCAGCGCCTAAAGCTGTTAATTTCTCAACTATATTTTCATATCCGCGTTCAATATGATAAATATTTTCAATTTCCGATTGGCCCTGCGCTGCCATAGCAGCTATAACCATAGCCGCGCCTGCACGAAGGTCAGTAGCCATAACAGGAGCGCCGGTTAGTTTACAACCGCCTTCAAATACTGCTACCTGTCCGTCTACTACAGCTTTCATACCCATACGGCGCAATTCATCAATATATCTGAAACGGTTGCCCCATACATTTTCTGTTACAATGCTTGTTCCTTCAGCCATACTTAATAAAACGCTGAGCTGCGGCTGCATATCGGTTGGGAAACCGGGATGCGGCATTGTTTTTATATTACATCTGCGTAAATTGCCGTTGCTTATTACGCGGATAGAATCATCGTATTCTTCAACCTGTACTCCCATTTCTTCCAATTTAGCTGAAATGGATTCAAGATGCTTTGGTATAACATTTTTTACTAATACATCCCCATTTGTAGCTGCGGCTGCTACCATATATGTTCCAGCTTCTATTTGATCGGGAATGATGGAATAATTTGTACCATGAAGCTTTGGTACTCCATAAATTTTTATAAGGTCAGTACCAGCGCCGCGGATATCAGCGCCCATTGAGTTTAAAAAGTTAGCTAAATCTACTATATGCGGTTCTTTTGCTGCATTTTCTATAACAGTAAGGCCGTATGCTTTTACAGCTGCTAACATAATATTAACTGTTGCGCCGACTGATACCATATCAAGATATATAGGACTGCCTATAAGATTATCAGCAGTACAGTTTATCATAGCATTTTCTGTTTTTACAGTAGCTCCTAAAGCTTCAAATCCTTTTATATGCAAATCCATTGGACGGATACCTAAATCACATCCGCCTGGCATGGATACCCTTGCTTTATTAAATTTACCTAATAATGCGCCTATGAGATAATATGAAGCCCTCATACGTTTTGCAAGCTCATGAGGCACTACAGTTGTATGAATGTTCCTTGGATCAATTTCAAGAGTATTAAGATTAACCCGTTTTATATCTGCGCCTAATGCATATAATATTTGTGTTATAATATGAACGTCGCTTATATTGGGAATATTTTCTATCCTGCATATGCCGTCGGAAAGAATTACAGCCGGTATAATTGCAACTGCTGCATTTTTAGCTCCGCTTATTGTAACTTCTCCAGTTAGACGTGTAGGCCCATTTATAACAAATTTATCCAAGTAAAGAACACCCCTCTTTAGAGTTTAAAAGGATTTGTAAATATAAAAGTTTATTATTTCAAAATTAATCTTAAAACATGATATATATTTGATGTTTAATTTTAAAAAAATATTTTTAATTATGCTGACGTACTTAAAGGGGGGCGCCTGCGCGCCACCATATTTTATATGGTGGCTATATGCAAAATAATTTGTTATATTTAAGATACTGTTCTTAATCAAAATATCTGTTAATATTTTTACACGGCTTATATATTAGCTATTATTTTGCTTTTAGCGCATCCAAAGGATGCGCTGCGCAGGCGCCCCTTTTTTCAGTGATTTTTTACGCCTGATTGATTTATTTTTTTATTTGTATTTTATTTGCTTTTGCAAACGCTATATTCTGCAAATTTTATAGATTTGTAGAATATACAAAAAAATAAATCATCTTTGTAGATAACGCATAAAATTATAACATACATTTTTATGAAAGAAAAGTCCGGTTTTAACAAAAATAAATGTATATATTAGTGAAAAAATGTTGCAAATCTAGTAAAATTGTTAATTACAACAAAAATTTCATTTTTATTTGTTTATTTATACTGATTAATTTATTGCCCTTATTTATAATATATCCAATAACATCTTTATTTTTCATGGTAAAATAATTTAAAAATAAATTTTTTTAATAAAAAAATAAAATAAAAAAAGAGCCTGCATTATTTGCAGGCTCTTTTTTTAGCAACATTCCAATATTTTATTTATTCTCTTATTGAGAGGATAAAGCAGTTATTATATTATTTGCTAACATAATTAAGCGGGTTTTTATGAACACCATTTTGAATAACTTCAAAGTGGCAGTGATTACCAGTCGAATTACCAGTTGAACCAACGCGTGCTATAAGCTGACCTTTGGCAACTGTTTGGCCTTTTTTAGCAACAAGGGAACTACAATGTCCATAAAGCGTTTTATATCCATTGCCATGATCGATGATTATAGCATAACCATAGCCATAATACCAACCGGAATGTACAACTACGCCGCCGTCAGAAGCTACAATACCAGTTCCTTTAGACGCGCCTATATCAATACCTTTATGAGTAGTACCCCATCTGTAACCAAATGTACTTGTGATAACGCCGCCGCCTTCTACAGGCCACATAAACTGACCGCTTGGAACACCGCTGCCGGTACCAGTATAAGCTGGAACTTTTGTACCAACAAGCACTTCTTTTGCTACAGGTTCTTTAAGTATATTTTCCTGTACTACAGTACGGGTTGTTTCTTTACCATCGATAAGAACGATTTCTTCAACAATTTGTTTTTCGCCTTTAACGCCTTCAGTTTTTACTTTTGTAAGACCGATTTCCATTGATTTATCTTCAATTTCTTTAGTTTCATATGCAATAGGTTCAGTTCTTACAACCTGGAGGGTTTCTTTAACAGAAAGAAGTTCTTCAGCTGCACTGTCTGTATCAGCTTGATCAGATACAGGAGCGGTTACAATATCTTTTATTTCTTCAATGCTATCAATACTTGAAGTGCTGTAAAGACCATATTTAACATCTACAGGCTTTGTAAACTCAACAGTGGAATCTGGAGTAGTTTTTCCCTGTTCAAGGATAGAATCCAACATAAGTTGGAGTTCGCCTGCTGATGGTGTAGCAGAAATAAACTGGCCGTCTACATATAAACCAGTAGCTTCTTCAACAACACCTTGTGCAGAATCGAGCATTCTATCTTCTATAGTTTCTTTAGAACTATTTACAGCTACTGATAAGGAAGCGGAATCAGTAGTATCTGTTGAAGCGCTTGCGCTAAAATACTGCACAGATTCAGCTTTTGTTACATTATAGTCTATTCCCGTCCAATAGTTAACCACAAAAATAAAGGCAACAGCAGCAATAACAGGAGCGGTATAATTAAAAATGGTTTTCATAACCATTCTTTTTTTCTTAGCTTTTGCAGCATAATATTCCCTTGCACTTATGTAGTCTTCATTTATCTGGCAAACATCCCGGCGGAAAGAGCGCGGTTTATAGCCCATTTTGAAGTCATCCCCTTAGAGTTTTTTAATTGAATAGGTACTGTTCAAAACAGCATTTATAAATATAAAATAAGATGATAAAAAACAAATTTAATAATGAAAGAAAAGTTACAATTTGTAACTTTTACAGCTTATATTATAACGCATAAATTAAAAATTGCAAGTGTTTTGACTAAAAAAGTCTTTAAAAAGATTACAATTTGTTACGAATATTAACAGATCGTTAAAATATTTGTATAAATCTACTAAATTAACCTTCGTAATTTAGTTTATTTTCACTCCATTTTGAAAGCAATTCATACATCCGTTTACTCTCAGATTTTGCTCCAATAAGATTTTGATCTGAATAATTTCCACATTCTATAGGTGAGGCGCCAGGGATATCGCCTTCATATTCAGATATCCATTTAAAAGTGTCAGTAACCATCTCAATAGCTTTTTTATGATCTGTTGAACGGACAAGAAGATAAAATCCAGTACGGCATCCCATAGGTCCAAAATATATAACGTCAGGGCCAATTTCACAATTCCTGATTTTTGTTGCAAATAAATGTTCAATGGAATGAGCAGTGCCGGTATCCATAACTTCATCTATATTAGGGCGACGTGTACGGATATCATAAGTTACAATATCTCCATCCACTCTTGATATATACATTCCGCATTTTAATTTTGTATGATCTACTGAAAAACTTGCTATACGTTCCATTAAAAAATCCCTCATTATAATGAAATATTATTGAATTTATATAAATATTACTTTTTCATACTTAATTCAATATCATTTTTTAATTTTTGCGAGCTAAATGGTTTATTATTAATAATACCATCGGACATAGACAGACAACCTGTTATGCCGCATAAATCTTCACCATTTTTATCATATAATAAATAACCTGCGCATAATCTGACAGCCTGTGGTACTGCTGAGTCAAATATATCATGAAATGTATCGGTATGTTCTATTTTTTCGACATCGTGCGGGTTGATCCAAATATCCCCGTTATTATTATCATAGTCAAAATCATCTGACATGTGCTTAGGAGTTATATGGCAGCTATATTGTGCTTTTTTGCCGATTATTGATTCAATAACCCGGACAATGGGTAATTTTATACCCAAAGTATTATTTAATAGCTTTGCACAGCGCATACTATCTAACAATACTTCGGTAATATTCTCGCTGGTTACAGGCAGAGAATATATATCCTGTATAATAGATGAATACATTTCACCTAAAGCTGATTTAACTGAATCAACAGGAGGCAAACAATCGGAAATGCGCAGTTTTATAGGGCGAACGCTCAATTCCCGCCATATAATAAAAGCATCCAGATTTTGTTCAATAAGGCTATGTATGGATGAATCGCTGATATCTTTAACCTTATTTTCCGGCATAGTCTGCTTATATTTTTCTACCATAGCCAGCACATAAGGATGTGCGGCACGGTCTAAAGCATAATGGCAGATAAAGCCTAACACATAACTTTTTATATAATTATCCAATGTAGGATATTGCTTGGAAAATTTATTCATACGCACTAAAATATCACAAATATGATGATTATGCAGAGCATGTCCAATACGATTTAAAGGATATGGTTCACGCTTTTTTAATACACCATGATAAAAGAAAATATCAGGGCCTTGTGCACCCCAATAATAGTATGATTTCTTTATTTTAAGATGTGTAAGATTCTTTTCAAGTACATTATATACTTTATTGGCAAATAGGCTATGAGTCATCATAGACGGCATAATGTTACACCTCCTAAGGATGTAGATATAGTCAAAATTTATATATTAAACTTAAAAAACTATAAATTTCATAATATAAAAAACAGGAAATAAAACAGAGTTAGAAATATTTAAATATATTTAAGCTTGCAAAATTATTTATGAATATATTCGAGGATAAAGATACCTTTAAAGTGGGGCGCCTGCGCGCAGCCATATGAAATATGGCTGCAAAATGCAAAATAATTTTTGATATTATATAAATAACATTTATTATAAAAAATACCTGTTTTTTTATTTTAGATTAGTCTATATAAGTAAAAAATTATTTTGCGTATAGCGCATCAAAGATGCGCTGCGCAGGCGCCCCTATAGCTACGGTTCCGATTATTTAAATATATCATCTGGCATAAGTAGCCACAGAAAAACAGGAACGATTTATGATACGGTTGCGATAGATGTTTAATAATTCAGTGATATTAGGCTGCGTTGAGTTACTTTCTATAGATGAGGTTACAGATAATTAAGTGCAATTTTACAGATAACCTATATACCTATATAAAAAATTAGAGATATATGTGACATGGCTGCGATTGTCTGTTAATAACAAAACAATTTAAAAATATAATTTTATAGATTTCTCTATATAGCGCCTGATTTCATATTTTAATATACTAAATATCTAAAATAAATTTCACAGATGCATCTGAAAATACGATGCAATAGTTTAATTTAAGCTTATATAATTTGATTTGTATTTTGTGTATATTAGTTTAACTTGCTATAATAATTACTGATATATTTTTGATATTAAGACGTTGTAAATGATCTTAATTTATAATGGTTAATTAAAAATTACAATTTACAATTAAATATAATTATAACTAAACGCATTATTTTTAGCAAGCCAAAATATATTCACGTAATTCTTAAATAATATTAAAAATTAAGAAATATAAAAAGATATATATAATGAAAAAAATAAAATCTATTGTCATATATAGGAGAAATATGTATAATTAGAATTAGTATTTTATTTTTAAATTAAGGACGTGTTTAAAATGTATAAAGATATGATGGATACCATCGGATTTGTAGAAAAATATGATCCAGAAGTAGGCGCTGCAATGGAAAATGAATTAAAAAGACAGCGCAGGAATATTGAACTTATTGCATCAGAAAACTTTGTTTCGCCTGCTGTTATGGCTGCTATGGGAAGCGTGCTTACAAATAAATATGCCGAAGGTTATCCAGGTAAAAGATATTATGGCGGTTGTCAATGCGTAGATGTAGTAGAAAATCTTGCAAGAGACAGAGCTAAGGAATTATTTGGCGCTGATCATGCCAATGTACAGCCTCATTCAGGAGCTAATGCAAATGAAGCGGTATATTTTTCCGTATTGCAGCCTGGTGATACTGTTTTAGGTATGAGCCTTGCACACGGCGGCCATCTTACACATGGTTCACCTGTTAATATATCAGGTAAATATTATAATTTTGTGTCATATGGTGTTGATGATATTACACATCGTATAGATTATGATAAATTGGAAATGACAGCAAAAGAAGTAAAACCAAAGCTTATTGTAGCAGGCGCCAGCGCATATCCAAGAATTATTGATTTTGAACGCATCAGCGCAATAGCAAAATCAGTAGGCGCTTTGTTTATGGTTGATATGGCTCATATTGCCGGACTTGTTGCAGCTGGATTACATCCATCCCCGGTTCCATATGCGGATATTGTTACCACAACAACTCATAAAACATTGAGAGGCCCTAGAGGCGGTATGATCCTTTGTAAGGAAGAATTTGCAAAACAAATTGATAAAGCTGTATTCCCAGGTACACAGGGCGGCCCTCTTATGCATATCATCGCAGCAAAAGCCGTATGTTTTGGAGAAGCTTTAAAACCTGAATTTAAAGCATATCAGCAGCAGGTAGTAAAAAATGCAGACACTCTTGCAAAAGGCCTTATAGAAAATGGATTAAAACTTGTTTCCGGCGGTACTGACAATCATCTTATATTGGTTGATTTAAGAGATACAGGCGTTACTGGTAAAGAACTTGAACATCGTCTTGATGAAGTTTATATTACTGTTAACAAGAATACTATTCCTAATGAACCACTCAGCCCATTTGTAACCAGCGGTATCCGTATCGGTACCCCTGCTGCTACATCAAGGGGATTTGATGAAAATGATATGGTAAAAATTGCAGAGTTTATTGCATTAGCTGTAAAAGATTTTGATAATAAAGCTGATTATATAAGAGCAGGCGTTACTGAACTTTGTGAAAAAAGAGAGCTTTATTAATTTCTTATTTAATAATTAATTATATAAAAAAATATCTGCTTAATATTATAAATTTTAAGCAGATATTCAATCAGTGCCGGAGGGATATGAAAGAAATGCTGTATTGCAGATAATAATTTTTGCAATATAAGTTAATTCTTAAATTAATACCTCCGGCAAAGTTTTATGAATTTAAATTATAAATAACACCTGAGCTTATAATTAAAAAGGGCGGTTATAAATGGATATGGATAAAAACAGGCCGCTGGCTGACAGAATACGGCCGCAATCGGTTGATGATATGGTTGGGCAAAAACATCTGATAGGAAAAGGCAAAGCGCTGAGAAATATTATTGATTCCGGTATAATACCTAATATGATATTTTTTGGCCCCTCTGGTACAGGGAAAACTACTTTAGCAAGAATAATAGCTAAAAGTACAGATAAAAAACTGTATAAATTAAATGGTACATCAGCAGGTACTGGGGATATAAAAGCTGTTATTTCCAGTCTTGGCGGAATTGATTCTATGAACGGCGTATTATTATATTTAGATGAAATACAATATCTAAATAAAAAACAACAGCAGTCATTATTAGAATTTATTGAAGATGGATCTATTACTTTAATAGCTTCTACAACAGAAAATCCATATTTTTATATTTATAACGCAATACTCAGCCGTTCAGTTGTATTTGAATTTAAACCTGTATCAGCTGATGAGATAATACCAGCGGTAAAAAGAGCGTTTGATTTATTACAAAAAGAAAATAAAGATATTAAGATAAATATCAATAATGATATAATAGAATATATTGCCAATGCATGCGGCGGCGATGTCAGAAAAGCAGTAGGCGCTGCGGAATTATGTTTTTTATCAACACATATTGAAGATAATATATGTGAAATTACACTTGATATAGCAAAACAAGTATCACAAAGAAGTTCCATGAGATATGACCGCGACGGTGATCAGCATTATGATTTAATGTCAGCTTTTCAAAAATCCATGCGAGGATCTGATCCTGATGCTGCAATACATTATCTTGCACGTCTTATTGAAGCGGGAGATTTACCGTCAATATGCCGTCGTTTAATGGTATGTGCATGTGAAGATATGGGTTTAGCCTATCCTATGGGAATAAGCATAGTCAAGGCTTGTATAGACGCAGCATTACAGGTAGGTTTGCCTGAAGCTAGGATACCTTTGGCAGACGCTGTTATATTAGTATCAACCGCGCCAAAATCAAATTCAGGCAATATTGCGGTTGATAAAGCTTTAGCTGATATACGCGCAGGTAAAACTGGAGATGTGCCAATACATCTAAAAGACAGTCATTATAAAGGCGCTCAGAAATTAGGTCGTGGAATAGATTATAAATATGCACAGAATTATGAAAATCACTGGGTAAAACAACAATATTTGCCTGATGAAATAAAAAATGCTAAATATTATGAATATGGCGATAATAAAGTTGAACAGGCAGCTAAAAAGTATTGGGATGCAATAAAAGGCGAATAAGCTTTTATGTTAGAAAAATTAAGTAATAGTATTTTAAATTTATAAATTTATAAAAGTCCTGTATTAAAAAATTTTTCTTATATTATTGAAAAGTGATTAAAAATAATATATTTAGAGATACAAAGGATAAAATAACCGCTGGGGGGAGGGCCGCGCAAAGCGCCATAAAAATGGCGCTTTTAGGCGTGCCTTTGGCACGTTTAGCAAACCATAAAATGGTTTGCTGGCGCGGCCCTCCCTAATACGAATACGGAGGCGCTGATGAAAAGCAATACAATAATAATAGGAGCGGGC
>CALWVB010000094.1 GCA_944384895.1 uncultured Clostridia bacterium
CATTGCAAATTATATCCGCCGCACATTCCATCTATATTTAAAATTTCTCCTGCTGCATAAAGGTTTTTGTGCAGTTTTGATTGCATAGTAGCAGTATCAAATTGATTTGTATCAATCCCGCCTGCTGTTACCTGTGCTTTGTCCCATCCTTCTAATCCATTGACCGGCAATCTAAAATCATGCAGTAAATTTGCTATACATTTTATTTGATTATTAGTGATTTGTGATATTTGTTTAGATAATTTTTCTATACCAGCTTTTTTTACTATCTGTTGACCTAATTTTTTATTAATTATCCCTGTTAGAAAATTTTCACATGTTAACTCAGCCCAATAATTTCTTTTTGCTAATAATATTTTAATTATATCATTCTGTGTATAATTATCCATTAAATTAAGACTTATTTCAGATTTGCCTTTAATATTTCTTAATAAAGCGGACATCTGCATAATAACAATACCTGAAATATTATTATCATTAAACTGAACCTCTCCGCATTCTTCTTTAATAGTGTTACCACCGCTCAATAGAGATACTTTACATTTTACTCTTATACCTTTAAGCGGCTTTATTATATTAGTATCAGTTTTTATCGCAACAAGCGATGGTACTGGAGTAATTATTTTATATCTCATATTTTTTAATATACTAAACATACTCCCATCTGAACCCGTATTAGGAGCAGCTTTTCCTCCAGTTGTTATTATAATTTTTTTAGCGCTAATAATTTTTTCTCCACATATTATTTTAAATTGTGTTTTTTCTGTTTTTATATTGTCAACTGTATGTTCACACAATATATCCACACCATTTTTTTCACATTCTATCCTTAATATATCCAGTACGCTGCTTGCTTGATATGACGCTGGATAAACACGCCCTTCATTATCAACAGTACAATATAATCCCATATTTTCAAATAATTTAAGGGTTTTTGCAGGAGACATTTTTTCTATAACTGATAAAGCAAAATTTTTATCGCCATAATATCCATCTGCGTATGAGTTAATATTTGTAATATTACATCTTCCGTTGCCTGTTATAAGCAATTTTTTACCAACACGGTTATTTCTTTCCAATATAGCTATATTTTTATTATATTGTGAAGCTAATGCCGCTGACATAAGTCCAGCAGCTCCTCCGCCAATAATTATAATATCATAATTACTTTTATTTAACTGCATATTATCTTCCTTAAAATATTTAATATTATTCATTATAACGTAATTATTTTATTTGTTCAATCATCTATATACTGATAATAATTGATTTAATAACCATAAAGCAAAAAATTTCCGTTTACAAGGGGGCGCCTGCGCAGCGCATCTTTTGATGCGCTGCCTGAAAATATTCGCATAAGAATAAACAAAGATTAAAGGATATCCTTTTCCGCGAATATTTTTAGGGTCAATCATATTACATATGATTGACCGCAGGCGCCCCCCTTTCATATAACGTAGACAACAGCTTTTTATTATAAATTTAATGAACAAGTATAACTTTACTATTATTGTATATTTTTATTTTTTAACTATGGTCTATTAGATTAATATAAATTTTATAATTATTCTACATATTTTATCCATTAAAGGTAATAATAAAATCACTATAAAAATAACCCATATTCTGTATAATTGGAGGTTTTTATTATAAATGAAAAACTTTCTATTAAATCTTCATAAACGCACTGTAATACGTGTAATAAGCTTTACTTTAGCAGCCTTTATTGTTGCAATAGGTTTTGCAATAGCCGGATATCAAACGGCAGTAAATTATCAATATCAATTGGAATATTCCTATCAAAGAGCAATGGATGATTTAAGTAATTATATTTCCAATATTGATTTAACATTGAACAAAGGTCTTTATACTGGATCTAATGAATCATTTGATCAGGTAGCTTCTCAATTATGGAAAGAAGCTGGTTATGCTAAAAGTTGCTTAGGGCAACTGCCTATATCTCAGCTTAATCTTGATAATACTCAGCGTTATCTTTCTCAAGTAGGTAATTTTGCTATGAGTCTTTCAAAAAAAGCGGCTAATGGTGAAAATATTACTAATGAAGAAAGAGATATATTAAATCAATTATCAGGTTATGCTGATCAAATAAGTAATCAAATATTACAAATACAAGAACAGGTTAATACTGGTGTAATAAAAATAGGTGAGACAGCTGCAATTAATAATAAAGATAATGATGCTCAAGAAGCTTTAGGTTTAACTGATGGATTTAATGAAATTGAAAGTAGTTTTACAGATTATCCATCACTTATATATGATGGACCATTTTCCGATCATATTATGCAGCGTGAACCGCAATTATTAAAAGGTCAAAATGAAATAAGCCAGGAAGAAGCATTTAAAATAGCTTCAGAATTCTCCGGTATAGATAAGGCTCAATTACAGCTTTCTTCTATTGAAGAAGGGCATATGCCGTCATATATATTTGACGGCCAAGGTGTAACAATATCTGTTACTAAAGCTGGAGGTTATGTATCTTACCTTCTTAATTCACAATATCCTACTGATATATTATTATCTCAAGAAGAATGTATTAATATTGCAAAAGAATTTTTAAGTAAACATGGTATGGACTCTGTAAAAGAAAGTTATTATTTTTCTGATAACGGTATATGTACAATTAATTTTGCCTATACAAATAATGATATTGTCTTCTATACTGATCTTGTTAAAGTAGGCGTATCTATGCAGGATGGTAAAATATTATCTTTTGATGCTAACGGTTATATAATGAATCATAAAGATCGTCAATTAGATTCACCAAAAATATCTTTACAAGATGCACAAAGTAAACTCAGCCCATATCTTAATGTAACAAAATCCGGTTTATGTGTTATTCCCACAGATGGTTTACAAGAACTATTTTGTTATGAATTTTTGTGCAAAGGGCAAAATAATCAAGATGTGTTAGTATATATAAATTGTGAAAATGGCAATGAAGAACGTATATTAATATTAATGTATAGTGATAATGGTATATTAGCAATGTAAAAATATTAAATTTTTTTCATAAATTTTCCATCTTTAATTTACCAAAAATACTAATTAATTTAAATTATTTGTGGAATACTTTAATACGAAGCAAAAATAAATTATGCTTCAAATTTCATAAGTATGGAATGTAAAATTCCAAAAAAAAACAATTGTAAAGGAGTATTGCAGTTATGAAACGTTTCATAGCAATATTTATGGCAGTCGTTATATCCGCTTTTATGTTTGCTGGTTGTAGCAATAATGATGATAAATCTTCCAGCACAGCAGCAGGCACTTCTTCAAACGGCGGAATAGTTTCTGATATTGTATCAGATACAGAAGATACAGTAAGTGATATTGTATCAGACGTAACACCTGATAATTCTTCTAAGGCTTCAAGTGCTAGCAGTGCTGCATCCGGAGCAAGCTCAGCAGTTTCTGATTCATCAGTAGCTGGCGGAACAAGTGGCTCTTCTGCATCACAGGCTGCATAATCAATAATTTTATTGATATTTTTAAAACAAATGATATAATTTTATAAAGGCGGTTATTATAAAGGTGTAATGCCTGAATATAATCGCCTTTATAATTTTTTATATGGATGGTTTAATTTAATTATGAATCTAAAAGATTTATTTAATAAATATGATATTGACCAATGGGGTATATGTCCATTTAATAATATAAAAAATAATTTAATAAAATGCCGTGCTATCACAAAACTTCCTGAAAATTCAAAAAGTATAATTGTTTGTCTGTTTCCATATTTATTGCCAGAATATACTGAGCGGAATTTATCCAGATATGCATGTGTTAAAGATTATCATATTATAGCGCTTAATATCCTTTCTGATATATGTAATGCTCTTATAAATAATTTCCCTGAAAATAAATTTGTCTGTTTTACTGATAATTCACCTATACCTGAAGTAAAAGCAGCTGCATATGCAAATTTAGGCGTAATTGGACGACATGGTTTATTAATTAATAAACAATATGGTTCATGGGTTTTTATTGGTGAAATTGTGACTGATTTATATATTCCTGCTGAACAAATAAATTTACAATATTGTATAAATTGCGGGCAATGTCAAGAATATTGTCCAGGAAATGCAATAGGTAATCATTTTGATAAATCATGTTGTGTATCTTTTATTACTCAGAAAAAAGGTGAATTAAATAATATCGAAACTAAAAAAATTATAAATTCTGGTCTTATTTGGGGATGTGATAAATGCCAGGAAATATGTCCAATGAATAAAAATATAAAAATAAAACCTTATCCTCTTTTTCTCAATAATCCTCAGTTTTTATATTATCCTGATATAAATTATAATGATGATATAAGCGATAGAGCTTTTAATTGGCGTGGAAAAAATATTTTAAAAAGAAATTTTGATATAATAAATAAATAATAAATTCATATTAAGGGCTTTTTCATTTATGTATAAGTAAAATTATAAGGTAAATAATATAACAAACGAATGGTTTATATTAATAAAACTATTCTGAAAATATTTATAATACATTTTAGCAGGATAAACTTAATATATTGCTTATTACTGCTTATATTATCGAGAAAGAGGGTAAAATATATTATGTATGTCAGTGAGGTTATGACTACAAGAGTATCTTCATTATCACCTGAAGATACAGCTGCAAAAGCAGCAGATATTATGAGCTGTGAGAATATCGGCGCAGTACCAGTAGTAGAACAAGGTGAAATTCAAGGTATTTTAACAGATAGAGATATTGTATTAAGATGTGTAGCACAAGGTAAAGATCCAAAAACTATTAAAGCTAGAGAAATAATGAGTAAAAGCGCTGTATGCGTTACCCCTGTTCATACTGTAGACGATGTTGTGCGTATTATGTCTCGTGAACAAATCCGCCGTCTTCCAGTTGTGGATAACGGTAAACTTACCGGTATGGTAAGTATGGCTGATATAGCCCGTATTCGTCAAGGCCTTGAAGCTGCTGACGCTATTTGTGAAATCAGTAAGCCATAAAATATATTAGTTTATATAAAATAAAAACGGTGTAACTTTTTCGTTACACCGTTTTTATTTTATAATGCATTATACATCTTAACGCCTTTAGTTTTTATAAGCTTATAAAGCAAAAAATCAATAACAATCATAATTAATGCAACAATAGCTAACATAACGCTTGACTGAATATTTATAGGCAATATTACAGCAACTATAGGCAATATCAAAGATGCAAAACCTAGAAATATTGTTATTGTAGCTGATACGCTTTGTTTTATAACAGTTACTTCATTTGTCCAATCAAAGTTAGGAAATTTAAGATTTATTAATATGCCTGCTAAAGATATGAATACTGCATATATACATGGAAGTAAAAACATGATAATTACAGTTTTCCAATCAGGTTTTAAAGCAATACTTAAAAGCCCTGATGTTATAATAATAGCTGGTATTAATATAGTAAGATTTAAATATATTTTACTTTTTAAAACATCCATTTCTCTCACTGGAGAACTTTTTATTATCCAAAGATTTCTGCCTTCCAATGATATCGATGAAGATGTTGTACATGACATAACTATAAAAAAGCATAATACTATAGGAGCATATCTTGCAAGTATTGTAGGGAAACCTGGATATCCCATCATTTCTCCCATACTATCTAAATTAAAAAATAATGATGCAACCGCCATAATCAGCATTAATATTACGCCTATACCGGTATTTAGTACATATATAGCCGAGGAAAAATAGCGCTTGCTTTCTTTAGCTAATAATGCTCCAATCTGAGTTCTTTCTTTTAACTCAGTCATTTTAAAATGCGACTTAGCTTTTGATGTATTAAGAATAGTATTAAACTTTTTGAATACTAAACTTACTAAAATAGTAAATATTCCAAAAACTGCTATAGATATTACTATAAATAATATAAGCGATAAAACATTACCATTGCACACACCATCTGTATACATTTTTGCAAGCGGATATAAATTATAAATTTTCTCTGCCATCATACTGCTTATTTCAGCTATATTTTCTGACATATTCCCTGCCGAAAATGATAATGCTATTATACCTAAAATTAATATAAACTGAAAAATTATATTAAGCACATTAAACCGTTTAAAAAATGATGCTATATATCCTATAATACTTCCTATTATAGACGCTATTACAATAGGAACTAATGGTACAAATAATAATGTCAAAATATATCCCATATAAAACATAGGATCAATTGGAGATGTCATAGCATAAACTACGCCTGCTGGAATTATAAAAATAAAGCTAAAGAAAATATTCATAACATAAAGCAGCAATATTCTGCTTGCTACTATATGACTAGTTTTTACTGGTAATGACATTACCATATTATAATCTTTAAAATTAAATAATATCCCACTGGACTTAAAAATAGACGTAAATAATACTACAACACTTGTTATAGCCATCATCATTGCTAATAATAAATCCGGTCGTCCTAAAGCGTTTAAACCGGCTGATAAAAGCATACTATAACCAAATGAAAGGCCGCCAAAATATATTACAAAAAATATTACTAAAATAACAAATAATATAAATTTGCGTTTTTCCGATCTATCTTTAGTATAAATCGCTCTATTTATATTAAAAAATGCTAAAAGCTGAACTTTAAGTAAATACCAAACATTACTCATTATTAATCAACTCCATAAATACATCTTCCAGGCTATTATCACCCTTAACATCTTCTGTTTTACCGCTTGCTATAAGTTTTCCATCCTTGATAATTGCAATTTTATTACATAATTTTTCTGCAACATCAAGCACATGCGTTGAAAAGAATATAGCTCCATTATTTTTACAAATATCATGCATAATAATTTTTAAAGTATGTGCAGCTTTTGGGTCTAGCCCTACAAACGGCTCATCAAGGATTAATAACTTTGGCTGATGTATTAAAGCTGATATAATAGCTAATTTTTGTTTCATACCATGTGAATATGATGAAATAAGATCGCCTAAATTTGATGTTATTTCAAATAAATCAGCATATTCTTTAATTAATTTTTCTCTTTTTACTTTTTCTACTTTAAATATATCTCCTATAAAATTAAGATATTGTATACCTGTTAAATGTTCATATAAATCAGGATTATCCGGAATATAAGCCATAATTTGTTTACATTCTACAGGCTTATCTTTTATTGACATACCATCAATAAAAATATCACCGCTGTCAAAATCCATAACCCCGGCAATTGCCTTTATCGTAGTTGTTTTACCTGCACCATTATGGCCTATAAAACCGTATATATCACCGTTTTCAATATTAAGTGATAAATTATTAACCGCTAATTTTCCACCTTTATAGCTTTTTGTAAAATTGCTTATTTTAAGCATAAAACTTCCACTTCCCTTTTATATCAGAATAAATTTTTATTCTACTGAAACTGTTCCATTTTATCATTTAATAGCATAAGCCTTGTTATATTGGTATACTGAAATTTTCTATCAGAATAATCTTGTACTGCATCCAATATAAGCGATGGGTTTATATTATCTGTGCTGCCGCATGGCAATATAATATCAATAACTGTATTTGTCTGATTATAGCATATATCAGCATTCATAAAATATTGTTTTACGTCGATTATTTTGCTGCCTTTTTTAGTTTTTTTCTCAATATTAAGATTTTCTGCATTTTTACAGCTTTGTAATATCTCATAAGTTTCCATAGAGCTACAATTTTCAAATAATAATTCAATTTTATATTGCGCCCAATGTATCATTGATACTTTCATAACCGGTTCAGATACTTTTATAACTTCTATCCCCTGCGGCAATACTTTATTCATCTTATCTCGTATTTCTGCAAATTTTATAGAATTTGTTATTTTAAAATCCATAGCTTCATTTTCACCGCTTACAAATATTGATAAAGGCGCTGGAAATGTGATATAAGGGTGTTTATTAAATCCTTCTGTATACCATATAGGGAGCTTTGCCATGCGTACGGCACGAATCATAGTTCTATTCAAATCAAGATGTGATATAAATTTAGCTTTGCCATATTTTTTAAACCAAAGTCGAACAGGCTGTGCCATTTCCTTTGCCTCCTTCCAGTTTATTAGCTCCGCAGCCGGAACATTGTATTCTACAATGCGGCGTAGTCTGCGCCTGATAAGCCTTTTTAGCTTCTCTTATTAAAAATTGTTTTGATATACCGTAATCAAGATGGTCCCATGGCAATATTTCATCAAATGACCGCCTGCGGTTTGCATAAAATTGAGGATCAATATTTTCTTCATCAAAGCATTGCATCCATTTATCAAAATCAAAAAATTCTTCCCAACTATCAAATTTACAGCCTTTTTTCCATGCTCTCTCAACAACAGTACATTGCCTACGGTCACCCCTTGCCAGTACCGCTTCAAGAAAGCTTGTCTTTGAATCATGCCAATTGCATGTTATTTTTTTAGATGTCAGAGATGATACAAGATGCTTTTGTTTAGCCTTTACAGTATCTATAGTATCCTGCGGTTCCCATTGGAATGGAGTAAACGGTTTTGGTACAAATACAGCGGTACTGCATGTAACTGTAACACCTTTCCCCTTTGGTTTATTAGGATTAGAATAAAATAAATTGACTATTTTCTGGGCTAACTGTGCTATACCAGCAACGTCATCTAATGTTTCTGTAGGAAGGCCAAGCATAAAGTACAATTTTACCGAGCTGTATCCTCCGGAAAAAGCAGTCATACATGTGTCCAGTATCTCAGATTCAAGTATATTTTTATTAATAACATCTCTTAAACGCTGAGTACCTGCTTCAGGCGCAAACGTAAGTCCGGATTTGCGTATTTTATTAATTTGTTCTAATAATTCCGGTGAAAAATTGTCAACACGCAATGACGGCAATGATAAACTAACCATTTCATCCTGCGACCATGATATAAGTTCCGGCAATAATTCCTGTAATTTTGTATAATCACTTGTGCTTAATGATGTAAGAGAAATTTCATCATAACCGGTTGAATCACATAAAGCTCTGCTTTGTTTATTTATTGTTTCAGGAGATTTTTCCCTTACCGGACGGTATATAAAACCGGCTTGACAAAATCTACAGCCGCGGATACATCCCCTGAATATTTCCTCCATAGCTCTGTCATGTACTATATCAATAAACGGTACTACAAATTTATCTGGATAATAGACATTATTCATATCAGCTATTATTCGTTTTTGTATTGTTTTAGGTGCATTATTCTTTGGCGTTATTCTTTTGACAGTATTATCATCGTTATATTCAATATTATATAAAGACGGGATATATACGCCTTTAATTTGAGCTGCTTCTTCTAAAAATTCTTCTTTAGTTGAGTGTTTCTTCTTATGAATTTTATATAAATCTATAACTTCTAAATTTACTTCTTCGCCTTCGCCTAATATGAACATATCCGCAAAATCTGCCAATGGCTCCGGATTACACGCGCATGGCCCGCCCATCATAATAATCGGCGATAAATCTTTGCGGTCACACGATTTTACAGGTAAACCGGCTAAATCAAGCATATTAAGCACATTTGTATAACTTAATTCATATTGGAGAGTAAATCCAATAAAATCAAAATCTTTTATAGCGTCGCCGCTTTCTAAACCATAAAGCGGGATATTATTTTTACGCATTTGTTCCTCCATATCAACCCATGGAGCAAATACGCGTTCACACCATATATCATCCCTGGCATTTTTAAGGCTATATAATATTTTCATTCCCAGATGCGACATACCAATTTCATAAACATCTGGGAAACAAAACGCATATCTTATATCTATATTTTCTGGATTTTTTATAACACTATTTAATTCACCGCCGCAATATCTTCCTGGTTTTTGTACAAGCGGCAATATTTTTTCAATCTGCTTATATGACATTCTTTATCTCCTTAATTTTTTAGGATTATTAAATTTAAATTGTTCTCTAATAATACAACATTTCAATATTACTTTCAATGTAATTTATATCTTAAATTTAAGTTAAAACTAAATATATAATCCATGATAATCAATTTGATCATTAACTATAAAAAATTTACTAATATATTCTTAATAGCTAATTGCGCAAAACAAAAAATGTATTAATAAACCTAATCTTAATAAAAGCAGTATACAGAAAAGTACCCGTGATAAAAGGGGGCGCCTGCGCAGCGCATCTTTTGATGCGCTAAAAGCAAAATAATATAACCTTTAAATATGCTAAGATGATAATAAGAAATATGTATTGTCTTAATGCTCATCATCTTTATATAACAAATTATTTTGCATACAGCAGCCATATTTCATATGGCTGCACGCAGGCGCCCCCTTTTTTAAGGTATCGCAACCTTAAATACTTTAATAGACAATATACATATATTTATTTTTATCACTTAAGTTAGTGTATTTTGATATTATGGTTTAGTTTTAATATAAATTTTATAATATCTAAATTTTTATTTATAATCTCATCATGTAAAAAGTAATTTAAATTAAAAAATAAGCATATAGATTAATCGAATAAAAAACGGGAGGCAAGAAAATGAATTGTTATTATCCGGAAGGTTATTTAATTAATCAATATGAAAATAAGCTTTATTTTAAAAGCCAGGCTATGTTAGAAGAAGCTATGGCCGAAGGCAGGATACTTGAAGCAAAAGCCACGTTATGCGATAATCAGCATAATTTATGGGTTGATTTAGGATGCATGAAAGGAAAAATAAGCCGTGAGGAAGGCGCATATGGCATAACAGAAGGTACTGTACGCGATATAGCGCTTATCACCCGGGTAAATAAACCGATTTGTTTTGTTGTCATTGGATTTGAAACAGATTCAAACGGTAATATGATTGCTAATTTATCCAGACGTATTCCGCAAATTCAATGTATTGAACAATACTTACAAAATTTAAAACCAGGAGATATTATCCCTGCAAAAATAACACATCTTGAACCATTTGGTGCTTTTGCTGATGTAGGCTGCGGCATTCCCTCTCTTATCCCAATCGACGCTATTTCTGTATCAAGAATATCTCATCCCCGCGATAGATTTACTACTGGTATGAAAATTAAAGCTATAGTAAAATCAGTCGATGATTATGGCCGTATATCTTTAAGCCATAAAGAATTATTAGGTACATGGGAAGAAAATGCGCGTTTATTTAATTCTGGTGAAACTGTTACAGGTATTGTACGTTCAGTTGAAAGCTATGGTATATTTGTAGAATTAACCCCAAATTTAGCAGGTTTAGCTGAACCAAAAGATGACGTATACATAGGACAGCAGGCAAGTGTATATATAAAAACACTCATTCCTGAAAGAATGAAGGTAAAGCTTATTATTATTGATACTATGAATTTACCATCTGTACCTGAATCACCTCAATATTTTATTGATGCTAATCATATAGATAAATGGATATATTCTCCTGAAAACTGTTCAAAAATTATAGAAACAGATTTTAACAATATAAATAATGATTCTATATAATAACTGTAAAAGGTGTTTTTGTTAAAATTAACAAAAGCACCTTTTTTCTATAAAATACAGCAAAATTTACTAAATAGCTTCATTTTTCACAGTATTTATGGTAAAATAAAAATAATTATACTTGTATAAAGACTTTAGGAAACGGAGCTTTTAAATGAACGGTAATTTTAAAGCTGTAGATGATAAACATAATAAACAATCCGGTTTTGACGATATAATTATAGGACGAAACTGTGTAAATGAAGCGTTAAGATCAGGACGGCAAATTGACCGGATTATAATATCAAACGGTGAACATAATGGAGCTATCGGACCTATTATATCCAAGTGCCGTAAATTAGGTATTCCTATAAAAGAAGTATCGCCTGTAAAATTGGATTCCATGTGTTCTGGTGCTAATCATCAGGGGATTATAGCAATTGCTGCCGCTGCTGAATATTCTGAGCTCGATGATATATTTAGTTTAGCTCAAAAGCGCCAGGAATCTCCTTTTATCATTATAGCTGATGAGTTAAATGATCCTCATAATTTAGGAGCGATAATAAGAACAGCCGAAGCTGCCGGATCTCACGGTATAATTATCCCAAAACGCCGTGCTGTAGGTCTTACTTATGCTGTATCCAAAGCTGCGGCAGGTGCTTTAGAATATGTCCCTGTAGTGCGTGTTGCGAACATAGCCTCTTGTATTGATACATTAAAAAAGCGCGGTTTATGGATATATGCAGCCGATATGGGCGGTACTATGTGGACTAAAGCTGATTTAACCGGTTCTATAGCTCTTGTAATAGGTTCAGAAGGTTATGGTGTAGGCCGTCTTATAAAAGAAAAATGCGACGGTATATTGTCTTTACCTATGAACGGCCATATTAATTCATTAAACGCATCTGTTGCCGCTGGGATATTAATGTATGAGATATCCCGTCAGCGTATGGAAAATAATAAATAACCTCAAAAGATATATAAGCTTATCAATGGAGGTATTAAATGAAAAAGTTTAAAAATAAACAATTGGATAACGATAAAGAAAATCAGGATATTAAATACAACAAAGATGAAGATAAAGCTGTTCAGACAGATAATACTGACGTAAAAACCGATCCATCCAATACTATTATAAATAAAGGGTTAATCAGCAAAATATTCAAAAAAAATGTGGAAAATATTCAACCTGATACTTCTCAGGAAATATCTGAAACAGATGAGAACAATGAATCAGCAACATATAAATTTGATGAATTTACAGATTACAGTCAGGTTCCTCAATTTAGGGCTATTTTACGTAAACGTGTTATTTCATCAAAAATAAGACTTTTTTTAATGATCCCTGCATTAATAGTTGCAATTATATTTTGTTTAATGCCTAATATTTTGCCGCAATATTTCCCATTTGATAATGCTTTTAAATATCTTATTATTAATGCTAGCATTCTGGTTTATACTTTTATAGTATGTTTTCCTATTATAATAAGCGGTATTATTGGTTTATTTACTGCATCAAATATGGATGACAGCGCTGCCAGCATACCTTTTGTTGCCGTATGTTTACAAACTGTTTTCTTTAGCTTTAATTTAGATAGTCTTAATATTGGAATAATATTTACGTTATCAGCTGTTTTAGCAATAATATTAAATCTGTTTGGCAAGGTGTATTTAGCAAGCCGTGTATATTCAAATTTTGCATTTGTATCGCGCAATAAAGAAAAATATGCCGCAAAAATTATAGATTACCCTTTAGTTAAAAAGGAAATATCAAGGAGCTTTGTGGGTGAAACTATTACAGCCGGGTGCACAAAAACAAAATTCCTGACGAACTTTTTGCAGCTTTCTTATATAGCTACTCCTTGTGAAACATCAGCACGTCATCTTATAATTTTTAATTTAATAGGATTTTTTGTTATATTAATAATATCAAGTTTTACACTTGAACAGCCATTAACCCATCTTGAAATGGTTACCGCTCTTGCTGCTATTACTTGTGTATGTTCTCCCATATCCTGTTCAGTATCGGGAAATTTGGCAATAGGTAAAAATGCAAAAATGCTGCGTAAAAAGGGTATTATGCTATCAGGATATGCAGCTATAAATAAATTCAGCGAAGCTAATGCGGTAATATTTGATGCATCTGAATTATATCCTGAAGGTACTGTTACGCTTGTTGGAGTAAAAACATTCAGCGGCGAGCGAATAGATCAGGCTTTGCTTGATTCTGCAGCTTTAGTATTAGAAGCCGGTTGGCCTCTTGCCAGGGTATTCGACCAGATTATAGGCAGTGAACATAAAATACTTCCCAAAATCGATTCTATATCAATAGAAAGTGAACATGGCATTTCCGGATGGGTAAATGGAAGAAGGATTATAATAGGAAGCAGCCAATTGATGAAAAGCCATGGTATAACTCCTCCATCAAAGGATTTTGAAGACCGTTATAAAGTTGATGGACGAAAACTTGTATATTTAGCTTCTTCCGGAGAATTAGCCGCTATGTTTGTTGTAACATATCAAGCTGATGCACATATAGCCCGTCAATTAAAATGCCTTGCAAGAAACGGCCTAAGTATTATTATTCGCACAAGCGATCCTAATGTTACCACTGAACTTATGTCCAATGAATTTGATATACCAGCTTCCAGTATAAAAATATTATCATCAGAAGCTGGGGAAGCGTATGAAAAAGAACGCCATAAAACAACCGATTCTCAGGATGCATATATAGGTTATTCTGGTGATTCTCATTCTTTGCTTGATGCTGTAATATGCTGTAAAAAATTAGATAGTAATTTATCTCTTACTCGTATTATCCAGTTTATCGGCGTTATTTTAGGTTTTATCGTAGCTGCTTTTCTTATTATATATAATGGCTTATATCAAATTAGTAATATTCAGGTGTTAATTTATCAATTATTTTGGATATTTGCTACTATGATATCTACAAGAGTAAAAAGCATATGATAAATTATGTAAAATTCGACTATTTCTATTATAAATCTACAAATAAATTACTATAATAACCAAAACAGTAAAAAAATTGTCGTGTTTGCAATAAAGCACGACAATTTTTTATAATTTTATTAATTTAATTTATAGATATTGACAAATATATTTAAATTGTGTATCCTATATAATGTTACGGGTAATTATTAGACCTTTATTATTTAAAATCTAATAATTTCATGTAGCATAAACTTATTAATGAATATTTTTCATTGCGCTTTTTAAATAGATTTTATATAAATAAAACGTAATGGCACATTTTTCTATTTATAAAAGACATTGATAATATATTTAAGAAGGTATAAGTATCGGAAGGAGCGTTAATTTTGAAGCAGTATTCAGCCAAAAACATAAGAAACATTGTATTAGCAGGGCACAGCGGATCAGGTAAAACTTCTTTAGCTGAGGCTATGCTCTATTTAACAAAAGCTACTGATAGGCTTGGAAAAATTTCAGATGGTAATACAGTAATGGATTTTGATCCGGAAGAAATTAAAAGAAAAGTATCCGTTTCAACCGCAGTAGCGCCTATTGAATGGAAAGATACCAAAATTAATATTATAGATACTCCGGGTCTGTTTGACTTTGCCGGCGGCGTATGCGAAGGTATGCGTGCAGCTGAATGTGCTGTTATAACAGTATCAGCAAAAAGTGGAGTTTCCGTTGGTACAGAAAAAGCATATAAAGCCGCAGCTAAACGCGGAATAGGTATGTTCTTTTACATAGGTAAACTTGAATCAGAAAATGCTAATTATAATAAAGCTTTATCTTCATTGCAGGATGCTTTTGGTTCAAAAGTATGTCCTGTGATTGTACCGGTTATGCAGGGAACTGAAGTTAAATGTTATGCTAACCTTATAGAAAACAAAGGTTATACTTTTAATAAAGGTAAACTTACTGAAACAGCTATGCCTGAAATCGATGGTTATGATGATATGATAACCGCAATCAGCGAAGCAGTTGCTGAAACTGATGAAGAATTAATGATGAAATATTTTGACGGCGAACCATTTACTACAGAAGAACTTGCAGCTGGTATAGCAGCCGGCGTAAAAACAGGTTCAATATATCCTGTATTTTGCGGTGACAGTTTATCTTTATCCGGCGTTGAATTGTTACTTGACGGTATAAGATCAATTGCTCCAAGCGCTGACAGCATAGTAGAAAAAGCTGTAGATGCAAATGATAAAGAAATCGAATTAAAAGCTGATGAAAATGATCATGTAGCTGCAATTGTATTTAAAACAGTAGCTGACCCGTTTGTTGGAAAATTATCATATTTTAAAGTTGTATCTGGTGTTATGAAACCAGATGTCCAAATGACAAATTCACGTACAGGCAATCCTGAACGCGTAGGTAAATTACTTATCCCTATAGGCAAAAAACAAATTGATACACAAACAGTTGTAGCTGGCGATATAGGCGCTGTAGCAAAGCTTTCTTCTACTATAACAGGAGATACCTTAAGTTCACAAAAACGTCCTGTAACGCTTCATGGCGTT
>CALWVB010000095.1 GCA_944384895.1 uncultured Clostridia bacterium
AAGTATTGTACCGCTTTCAGAAATGTTTGGTTATGCCACAGACCTGCGTTCAAAAACACAGGGCCGCGGACAATATTCAATGGAACCAAGCCATTATTGTGAAATTCCTAAATCTGTTGCTGAAAAAATTATAACAGGAAGAGCTAAAAATACTGAAAACAACTAATTTTTGTATTAAAAATTAAAATTTTGTATTGATATTTTTGAATATTATTGGTAGAATTGTACCAGACACGAAAAATATTTTTTTTTTTTTATTGGAGGAAAACCCCAATGGCAAAGGCAAAATTTGAGAGAAATAAGCCGCACGTAAACATCGGCACAATCGGTCACGTTGACCATGGCAAGACTACTTTAACAGCTGCTATCACAAAAGTTCTTGGTTTCTCCGGCCAGGCAGACTTTATTGATTATGCTAACATCGATAAGGCTCCAGAAGAAAGAGAACGTGGTATCACAATCAACACAGCTCACGTTGAATATGAAACAGATAAACGTCACTATGCCCATGTTGACTGCCCGGGCCATGCTGACTATGTTAAAAACATGATCACTGGCGCTGCTCAGATGGACGGTGCTATCCTTGTTGTTTCTGCTGCTGACGGCCCAATGCCTCAGACTCGTGAACACATCCTTCTTGCCCGTCAGGTTGGCGTTCCTTATATCGTTGTTTATATGAATAAGGTTGACCAGGTTGATGACGATGAACTCCTCGAATTAGTTGAGATGGAAATTCGTGACCTTCTTAATGAATATGAGTTCCCAGGCGATGATACCCCAATCATTAGGGGTTCTGCTCTCAAAGCTCTTGAAAGCTCATCTACAGACAGAAATGCTCCAGAATATAAATCTATTCTTGAACTTATGGATGCTGTTGATGAATATATCCCAACTCCAGAACGTAAAGCTGATCTTCCTTTCCTTATGCCTGTTGAAGACGTATTCACAATCACAGGTCGTGGCACAGTTGCTACAGGTAGAGTTGAACGTGGTCAGTTAAAACTTTCTGAAGAAGTTGAAATCGTTGGTCTTTCTGACGAAAAACGTAAAACAGTTGTTACTGGTATTGAAATGTTCCGTAAACTCCTCGATTATGCTGAAGCTGGCGATAACATCGGTGCTCTTCTCCGTGGCGTACAGCGTTCAGAAATCGAACGTGGCCAGGTTCTTGCAAAACCAGGAACAATTCATCCTCATACAAAATTCAAAGGTCAAGTTTATGTTCTTACTAAAGATGAAGGTGGCCGTCATACTCCATTCTTCAATAATTATCGTCCACAGTTCTATTTCAGAACAACTGACGTTACAGGCGTTATCGCTCTTCCAGAAGGCACAGAAATGTGTATGCCTGGCGACAACGTAGATATGGATGTTGAACTTATCACTCCTATCGCTATTGAAAACGGTCTTCGTTTCGCTATCCGTGAAGGCGGCCGTACAGTTGGTTCCGGCGTTGTTATCGGTATCAATGAATAATTTTTAATAATTAATCCCTCATCTGTTTTATTCAGATGGGGGATTTTTTATGTTATAGAGTTATGATATCATAGATAGTTAAGTCCGTAAAAGATGGGAAAATATTAATCATTTGTTATGTGTAGATGTAGGAAATATTGATATTAAAGAAATCATTTTTCTACCTATAATTAAGAATATACAAGTTACTATTGTAAATAAAGAATAAATGATTTTATAACAAAGAGAATCAATTTATTTGAACAATGAAGTGAATATATAAGTATCATATCATCTTAAAAAGAGTAATGTAAATAATATTAAGTAAAATAGAGTGAATTAATATTAATAAGCCGGAAAAATAGAAATGAAATCATAATAAACAAACATATATAAACAAGGTATACATGAGAAGTAGCGCTCAAAAGGGGGCGCCTGCGCAGCGCATCTTTAAGATGCGCTAAGATGCAAAATAATAGCTGTTAAAGCGGGCCGATACTGAGTATAAGTAAAAGCTGTATTAAGAGCAGTTGTGTTTTATATAGAAAATTATTTTGCAGTCCCGCAGCCATATTTTATATGGCTGCACGCAGGCGCCCCACTTACGCAAGACATGAGTTGGGATAATAGTATTAAATAATCCTTTGGATAAATATGCAGTCTTTGATATAATAAGTATATTATTAAGATATATTAGGATATTTTAAATATCTTTTTTGAGGCTTTATATATAAGCATTGCAGTTAAATTAATGATTGTGATTTGAGATATATTGAAATTAATATAATCTGTATGCTAAAATTAAATATAATTTTTAGGGAGGATTAAATGATATGCCAGGTGATTGGTGGGGAGGAATGTCTGTTTTACAAAGAATATATGGATGCATAGGTATACCAATTATACTTGTATTAATAGTATGGTTAGTACTAACAATAATGAGAATGATAAAACAAAATAAGAATATTTTAAGTGGTAATTATGATATCGAGGATAGGCAATATATTTGGCCGATACATTGTATTTTAGTTGGTTTAGCTATGTCATCATGGGTAGGCTTCTTTTTATGCTTTGCTGAAGATGGTATCAGCTATAATATTATAATAATTATAAGTATAATAACATTTGTATTTTTTTCATTTTTTATGGCTTTTATAGCTAAGATAGTTTCAAAAAGACAGAAGGTATTTAAAACTAATTTAAGAGATATAGTTGGTATGACTTGTGTGATAAAAAAGACTATACCAGAACGAGCACGTTATAGAGGTATTATAATTTTGAATATAGAAAGCGAAAAATTGGAAATCGATGCGGTTTCATATAATAATTCACCGTTAAAAAGAGGTAATACTGTAAAAATTATAGGTTTATTAGATGAAAATACAGTTATAGTAGAATAAAAAATTATTATGCAAATTACATCTCATAATATCTAAAAAAATAACCGTCAGATTATTTCTGACGGTTTATTTATTTATACATATACTCTGTCACGACGGAGTGATTTCCAATCTGTATGAAGAACATTTATAGTCTTATTACCAGTACGTTCTTTTGTTTGATGAATATAATTTTTTTCTATAAGCTGCAAAAGAGCAATTTTTATAATATCCTCATCAACATTATTTGATTTAGCAACCGATTCAACAGTACGCATAAATGTTGGACGGATACGTTTATATCGAGCTTTTTCAATACGTCTTAAATTATCAAGAATAGGACAATAATATTCAGCAATATCTTCATTTGAAGCCGGCACTTCAATAAACCAGGTTGCAGATGCTTTGAGTTGATTACTTATTGCATTTTTAATACCATATATACCAACTTCTTTTGAACATCGGTTTACTAAAAATTGCACTACAGAATTAAAATGGCCGTCACCTGTAAAAATTATAAAGGTATCGACTGTATCAGAGGTAATAGCTTTTTGATATATATGGTCGAGCATTATAAAATCAGTAAAATCCTTTTTGAAAAAGCTTCCGGTATTGGATGTATCGACAACAAAATTTGTGATTTCCCGGATTTTTTGTATTTCTCCGCGTAAACTAGGATTTGAAAAATCTGCAAAAAATATTATATCATTTAATTCATATTTTTTAGCCAATTCATCGCGCCAGTCTTTGATCTTCGGTTTAATATGATACAATTTATCAAGTGATATAAACCAATGCTCAAAATCAACAAAAACTGAAGCAGTAGGTTTTTGACTAATCGGATTTTTAGTCTTAAACCGTTTAAATATCTTAGATAAGTCCATATATTTATCTTATCCTAACTTATTATAATTATTTATTATGGATAATTATAAATC
>CALWVB010000096.1 GCA_944384895.1 uncultured Clostridia bacterium
TTTGCCTGATGAAGTACCTATAGATGCGGCGAGATTTTTCTTTAATATGCGCGAACCGGGCAGCCAGATGGATTTTGATTTGGATTTGGCTATTGAACAATCTTCACAAAATCCAGTATATTATGTACAATATGCATATGCAAGGATATGCTCTATAGTAAAAAATCTTAAAGCTCAGGGTATACAGTTAAGAGAATGTACTAAAGATGAATTGAATCTTCTGACAGCACCTGAAGAAAAAGAACTTATCAGATTTATATCAGGTTATACACAGGAAATTATTGATTCTGCTAAAGCATATAATCCGGCAAGCATCACAAGATACAGTATTGATTTAGCTAATCTTTTCCATAAGTTTTATAATGCATGCAGAGTTAATGTTGAAGATGAACACCTTATGCAGGCAAGGCTTAATTTATGTATTGCTGTGCGCCAGGTTGTTAAAAATATTCTTGATATGTTTAATATAACTACACCTGAAGTTATGTAATATTTTTAAATTATATATAAAAAGGCTCTGTTTATATTGCTAGAACAGAGCCTTTCATATTATAATTTTATAAATATTCTTTTATTATTTTATATTTGTCAATAAGTTCAGCGATATTCATCCTACAATTAGCAGGACTGGTTGAAGGCAATTGTATGGCGGCAAAATTAGTATAAGGCAAGCATAACCGGTTATATAAAGTATAAGCTTTAATACCGGTTGTAAATATAGCTTTAATATCAGCATTAGAAAGTATAATATTAATATCATTTGCGACCGGGTTTTTTATGCTATTATCTGATGCACCAATTATATCACAGCTTTTTAATACATCCCATAAAGCAATATTATTTTCATATAAAAATTTTAGTTTATCATCAATAGCAATAGGGAGAGGCTGGCATAATACGGTGGATATAACCGGCCAGAATCTGTTGAGTGGATGCATATAATAAAAACCGTTTTCACGGGATTTTGGCGACGGCATAGTACCTAATATTAAAATTTTTGAATTATTATCATATATTGGTTCAAATATATGATTAACTTTACTTTGCAAAACATAAATCTCCAATTTTTATAAGATATAATACATTTTATAAACATATAAACGTAAAGCTGTATATCAAAGACTATGTAAGTAACACAACATAAAAATGTTTTTTAAAATAAATCTAAATAAAACAACAGAAAGCTGAGAGGTTCCGTTGATAGGGGGCGCCTGCGCAGCGCATCTTTTAGATGCGCTTTCTGCAAAATAATAGCTAGTAAAAAAAGCCAGGCTAAGAATACAATCAGGTAGAGTTATGAGTGATATTTCTTAATATAACAAATTATTTTGCATTTGGCAACCATATTTTATATGGTTGCACGCAGGCGCCCCCCTTTTAGGGTAACGTAACGGTTGTATTTTTAGCGATTATTTAATAAAATTATTTTGTTTACAATATATATTCTTTAGATATGTATGGTCCAGATTAATATTAGTTTAATATAGTTTTATTATAATAAAGATTACTTAAAATTAAAAATATAAAGGTGAAATTAATGCAGATTATAAAAAATAGTATTCATCGCTGTCAGGTTACAGCAATGACAAATGAAGGCAATGGTGTTGTAAAGATTGATGATTTTGTTATATTTGTGCCTAATACTGCAATAGGAGATATAATTGATGTAAAAATAGTAAAGGTTCTGAAAAATTATGGATTTGGTATTATAGATAAATTAATCGAGGCTTCAGATACACGTACTGATAATGCGTGCAATATATTTAATCAATGTGGGGGATGTTGTTTTAGGCATATTAATTATAAAGAACAATTGCGTATAAAACAACAAGCTGTAAAGGATGCATTTGAACGTATAGGCTCGATTAATGCTCAAATACTGCCAATTGAAGGAAGTCAATTTATTGATAGATATAGAAATAAAGCGCAATATCCAGTTGGTATTAATAAAGATGGCAAAGCTATTGCTGGATTTTATGCAAAGAGAAGCCATAGGATTATTGAATGCAAAGATTGTTTATTGCAGCCGGATATTTTTAATAATATTGTAAACAGTGTTTTAGAATTTATAAATCAATATAAAATTAACGTTTATAATGAACAGACTAAAAAAGGATTAATAAGACATATTTATTTAAGAATAGCTGATGCAACGGGAGAAATAATGTTATGCATTGTTGCAACAGGAGAAAATATACCTAAACAAAAGGAATTTATTGAATATATTACTTTATTATATCCACAGATAAAAAGTATAGTTATAAATATAAATAAAAAGGATACTAATGTTATTTTAGGCGATAAATGTAATTATATATATGGAGATGGTTATATAAACGATATAATATGTGGGATAAAGGTGCGGATATCTTCATTAGCTTTTTATCAGGTTAATAAAAAACAGGCGGAAAAATTATATAATAAAGCATTAGAATTTGCTAAGCTAACAAAAGATGATATATTATTTGATTTATATTGTGGGACTGGAACAATAGGATTAGCTGCGGCAAGATATGTAAAACAAATAATAGGGGTTGAAATAATACCTCAGGCAATAGAAGATGCTAAAATAAATGCAAAAATTAATAATATAAATAATGCATTATTTATTTGCGATGATTGTAAAGGCGCTGTAAAAAAATTAAAACAACAAGGTATCTCACCAGATATAATAATAGTTGATCCACCAAGAAAAGGCTGTGATATAGATGTTATTACATCTATATGTGATTTATTACCCGATAGAATTATTATGGTTTCATGTAATCCTGCTACAGCTGCCAGAGATTGTCGGCTTCTTGTAGAATTTGGGTATACAGTAGAAAAATATATGCCGTTTGATTTATTTCCTAATACAGCACATGTGGAGACGTGCATCCTTTTGAATAGAAAAGAATAAAAGGGAAGGCGTTTCCTGCCCTGAGAGAAACATGATGAGACGTGCGTCTTATTGGGTAGGAAGCATAAGTGTGATGGGATTCCCTACACTGAGAGAAACATATTGAGACTGTAATTAATCTTAAACATAGCGATAATAAATTATAATATGAAAATAATCAATATATATTATTAAGATTTTTTTAGATAAATCAAATTATATTGACGTAGACACATATTTCCAATATAATCTTATATGTATTTTTTTGATTATATTATTTTAAGTTTTTTAGGTATAGTCTGCATCTGAAATATGATATCAGCCTATACCTTTTTATAGTTAAATTATATAGTTTATTTTTAAATAAAAGGAGTAAAAATGAAAGCAGATTTATTTTTATGTGGATTAAAAGGTTTATTTGTTGGGGGTACTATGCTAGTGCCGGGAGTAAGCGGTGGATCAATGGCAATAATTCTTGGAGTATATGACAGGTTGGTTACATCAGTAAGTTCTTTTATGAAACATAAAAGAAAAAGCGCTATATTTTTAGGAATATTTGCTTTAGGTGCGCTTTTAGGCATGTTTTTATTTGCCAAACCATTATTAAGTATAATTGAAAAGTTTACATTACCAGCAATGTACTTTTTTATTGGAGCTGTAGCCGGCGGAGTGCCGATGATAATAAGAAAAGCTGAGATTAATAAAGTTTCATGGAGAGTATTTGTATATCCGATTTTAGGGTTTTTAATAATTTTATTATTTTCTTTCCTTCCGGAAAATATTTTTAGATCAGATAATTCACAAGGATGGTTAAGTTATTTACTGCTGTTAATAGCAGGTATAATAGCGGCGGTAGCATTAGTACTTCCTGGAATAAGTGTATCATATATGCTGCTGCTTATGGGAATGTATGATGAAACAATGAAAGCAATTGGAGAATTATATTTCCCATATCTTTTACCTTTAGGTATTGGGCTTATAGTGGGTATAATATTAACTACAAAATTGCTTGAAAAAGCTATGGTAAATCATCCGCAGCCTACATATCTTATAATATTAGGCTTTATTGTAGGATCGGTAGTAGAAGTATTCCCAGGAATACCAATGGGTTGGAATATTCCATTATGCATAGCTCTGTTTTTAGCTGGATTTGTAATAATTCAATTATTATCTAAATTAGAAAGTAAAAAAGAAACAGAATAAATTTTACTTATTAATTCATAAATTGTTAAAGTTAATTTGTCTATTATTTAATTGACATATTAACTTTATATAAATATAATGTTAGTAAGCTAACAAATGGAGCTGAAATAATATGAATATTGAAACGTCTATAGGTATTCAAATAAGAACATTATCAAATCTTATAAGACGCAGAGTAAATAGCGCTACAGAAGAACATAGGATTGATAGAATAACTGGCATGCAATTTTGGATTATAGGTTATTTATATGAAAATATTGAAAAGGATATATTTCAAAAAGATATAGAAAACAGGTTTGAAATTAGAAGATCAACTGCTACAAAAATATTGCAGCTAATGGAAAAAAACGGCTTGATAGAACGCCAGAGCGTACCATTTGACGCTAGATTAAAAAAAATAATATTAACACAAATGTCAATAAAAATTACTGAAGGTTTTCAGCAAAAAGCTATGGAAATTGAAAATCAGCTTACAAAAGGCCTTACTAAAGAAGAAATAGAATCATTTATGGCAATAATAAATAAAATGAAAAAGAATATAGAATAAAAGTTCTTAAGATTGGTTTGTTTGATTTAAAATTGCTTATAAACATATTAAAATAAAAAAATTAGCAAGAAAAGGGGAGAATCGTATACATGCTCAAGATATTTAAATACCTTAAATCAAAGGAATGGGCGCTTGTTTTATTTAGCGTAATATTCATTGTTGCACAGGTATGGTTAGATTTAAAGCTTCCAGATTATATGTCGGAAATTACAAGGCTTGTACAAACTGAAGGCAGTACAATGGCTGACATATTTAAATCTGGCGGCTTTATGCTTTTATGTGCATTAGGAAGTCTTATATCATCAATAATTGTTGGATTTTTTGCAGCTAGAATAGCTGCGTCATTTTCTAGAAGATTAAGAGGATTAATATTTGATAAGGTAGAATCTTTCTCTATGGAAGAAATAAACCGTTTTTCCACAGCTAGTTTAATTACAAGATCAACAAATGATATTACACAAATACAAATGGTCGTGGCAATGGGTTTGCAGGTTATAATTAAAGCTCCGATATTAGCTGTATGGGCTATTTTAAAGATTGCAGGCAAGAACTGGCAATGGACAGCAACAACCGCTGTAGCTGTAGCTATACTTATGATAATGATATTAGTTATAGTATTGTTTGCAATGCCTAAATTCAAAAAGCTGCAATATTTAACCGATAATGTCAATAGAGTTACAAGAGAAAATCTTACAGGTATACGTGTTGTAAGAGCATATAATGCTGAAGAATATGAAGAAGAAAAGTTTACAAAAGCTAATAAAGAACTCACAAAAACATATCTTTTCACAGGACGTATAATGGCGATTATGTCACCTGGTATGACACTTATTATGAATGGTCTCAGCCTTGCAATATATTGGTTAGGGTCATATATGATAAATGCAGCTGGTATGACTGATAAATTGACATTATTTAGTGAAATGGTTGTATTCTCTTCCTATGCTATACAGGTTGTAATAGCATTTACTATGCTTACAATGATATTTATTATGTTGCCAAGAGCACAAGTATCAGCAAAGCGTATAAATGAAGTGCTTGATACAAAACCGTCTATTATTGACGGCAATATTTCTAATCCAAAAACACAGTTGAAAGGTGAAATTGAATTTAAAAACGTTAGTTTTAAATATCCAGATGCTGCAAATTATGTATTAAAAGATATTAGTTTTACAGCTCATAAAGGTGAAACAGTAGCTTTTATTGGATCGACCGGCAGCGGAAAAAGTACTTTAGTTAATTTAATACCAAGGTTTTATGATGTAACTGAAGGTGAAGTATTAGTTGACGGCATAAATGTAAAGGACTATACTCAGCAGGCTTTACATGATAAATTAGGCGTTGTCCCTCAAAAAGCTGTATTATTCAGCGGTACAGTTAGATCAAACGTAGCATATGGGGATAATGGGAAAAAGCAACCTACAACAGCAGAAATAAAAAATGCTATAGAGATTGCACAGAGTACAGACTTTGTTGAAAAAATGGAAGGACAATATGATGCTGCAATAGCTCAGGGCGGTACTAATGTATCAGGCGGCCAAAAACAAAGATTATCTATTGCAAGAGCTGTATGCAGAAAACCAGAAATTTATATTTTTGATGATTCATTTTCTGCACTTGATTATAAAACCGACCGTAAACTGCGTGCAGTATTAAAAAAAGAAACAGCTGATACAACAAGTTTAATAGTAGCTCAAAGGATCGGTACTATAAAAGATGCTGATAAAATTATAGTGCTTGATAATGGCTGTATTGTAGGTATGGGAACACATAAAGAACTTCTCAAATCCTGTGATGTTTATAAAGAAATTGCTTATTCGCAATTGTCAAAGGAGGAACTTGAGAATGAATAGATCGCATGGCCCAATGAGAGGAAATAGAGGAGCAGGAGATAAACCTAAAAGTTTCAAAAAACCTATTGGGAAGCTTATAGTATTTTGTAAACCATATCTTCCTTTTATAATTATAGCTATTTTATTTGCAATAGCCGGTACTATATTTACCTTAATAGGACCAAACAAATTAAGTGAAATAACTGATTTGATAACTGAAGGTTTAATGACGGGAATTGATTTACCAGCAGTAAGCAAAATTGCTATACTACTCGTTGTGTTATATGGTTTAGGCGTATTATTCAGTTATATACAAGGCTTTATAATGACTACAATAACGCAAAAAGTAGCAAACAGGCTTCGTACAGGTATTTCACAAAAAATAAATAAATTACCGCTTAAATATTTTGATTCAACAAGTTATGGCGATGTATTAAGCCGTGTAACAAACGACGTTGATATGATCGCTCAAACATTAAATCAAAGTATAGGTATGCTTGTAACTGCTATTACATTATTTTTAGGTTCTCTTATAATGATGCTCATAACTAATGTAATAATGACTTTAGCGGCTATTTTAGCGACTGTAATAGGTTTTGCTATTATGATGACAATTATGTCAAAATCACAAAAGCACTTTTTAAGGCAACAAAGAGAATTAGGTAAAATAAACGGCCATATTGAAGAAATATATTCAGGTCATAATATTGTAAAAGTATATAATGGTGAAAAAGAAGCAAATGAACAATTTTCAAAAATAAATGATAAATTATATGAAAGCGCATGGAAATCACAGTTTTTATCTGGAATGATGATGCCGCTTATGAATTTCATAGGTAATTTTGGATATGTAGCAGTATGTGTTACAGGTGCAGCGCTTACTATGAATGGCAATATTTCTTTTGGTGTAATTGTAGCTTTTATGATTTATGTCAGATTATTTACTCAGCCGTTATCACAAATGGCTCAGGCTGCGACAAGTTTACAGTCAACCGCTGCTGCAAGTGAAAGAGTATTTGAATTTTTAGAAGAAAAAGAAATGCAGGATGAAAGTTCAAAAACTAAAGTATTAAAAGATGCTAAAGGCGATGTACAATTCGATCATGTTAAATTTGGCTATAATCCTGATAAAATAATTATTCATGATTTCTCAGCGCATGCTAAACCTGGACAGAAAATAGCTATTGTTGGGCCTACAGGCGCTGGTAAGACGACTATGGTAAATCTTTTAATGAGATTTTATGAATTAAACAGCGGCCAGATAAGAATTGATGGAGTACCAATCAATGAATTAACAAGAGAAAATGTTCATGATCTTTTCTGTATGGTTTTACAGGATACATGGTTATTTGAAGGTACTATAAAAGAAAATATTATATATAGTAAACAAGGGGTAACCGATGAAGAAGTAATAAAGGCATGTAAAGCGGTTGGACTTGATCATTTTATTAATACTTTGCCTAATGGATATGATACAGTATTAAATGATAATGCTAATTTATCAGCAGGTCAAAAACAGCTTATTACTATAGCAAGAGCAATGGTAGAAAATGCTCCTTTATTAATACTTGATGAGGCTACCAGTTCTGTTGATACACGTACAGAAATACTAATTCAAAATGCTATGGATAAACTTATGGTAGGCCGTACATCATTTGTTATAGCACATAGGCTTTCAACAATAAAAAATGCTGATTTAATATTAGTTATGAAAGATGGCGATATTATTGAAAGCGGCAACCATAATGAGTTAATTAAGAAAAATGGTTTTTATGCCGAATTATATAACAGTCAATTTGAACCTGCATCATAAAATGATGTGGAAAATAATAAAATTTTAATTATACTATAGCATTATAAATAGTATAAAGAAAAATAAACGTGTTAAAGACAAAAATACCGTTTAAGGAAAAAGGGGCGCCTGCGCGGCGCATCTTTTTAGATGCGCCAGGTATGCAAAATAATACCTGATAAAGTAGAGCGTAATGAAAAATATAAACTTAGATATTGTTTTAAGAACAGTATCTTAATAGCCATAATTATTTTGCATAAAACAATCATATGAAATATGATTGTACGCAGGCGCCCCTATTAGCTTCCTATAATCGGTAGTTTTATTGTAAACATAAAAATGTTTTAGATATCTGCATACATCAATTAATTTCGATTAAAAAACGTATCATTTAGATTAATATAGAGTTTACAATATGCAAATGAAATATTGACTGGAGGCAAAATCGGTATGAAATATAATATTATAACTATAGAACGTGAATATGCCAGTGGTGGACGGAAAATAGGTAAAAATGCTGCTAAAAAACTTAATATACCTTATTATGGTAAAGAAATATTGGAAATAGCAGCAATGCGTAATAATATCCCAAAACAGCATTTTGAACGTATGGAAGAAACTGTATCCAATAGTCTAATCTATTCAATATATATGATGTCGTCTGTTATGTCGGGTAAAGTAAATAATCTTCCGGAAACGGAATCGCTTAATATTGAAGAATCAAAAATAATTTCAGAATTAGCTTATAATGGACCTTGTATAATAATAGGACATTGTGCAGGACATGTGCTTAGAGATAGAAATGACGTATTAAATGTATTTATCCATGCAGATTGGGAAGTACGTAAAAAACGAGCAATTGAAAAATATGGTATAGAGAAATCTAAAGCAGAATCTGTTTTGAAAAAATATGATAAACGCCGTGCAAATTATTATACGGCAAATACCAATAAAAGATGGAATGATATTTCCAATTATCATCTTGTTCTTGACAGTGGTAAGCTGGGAATAGATAAATGTGTGGATATAATTACTTCATGTTTATAATAATTAAAAAATAGGAGACCAATTTTCTGGTCTCCTATTTTTTAATTATGATAATAAGTTTATTTTACAACTGTTATTATAAAATCAGTTGTTTTATCAAGCCAATTACCATCAGCATCGGCAGATTTTGCTGTGATTGTTCTAATACCTTTTGAACCAATATTCATAGTATAAGTCCATTCTATAGTATCATCTTTTATTTCTTTTGATACTAAGATTTTACCCATTTCATTGTCATATTCATTGGTAAATGCTATATTTGAACATCCTTTACCAGTGACAACTTTAACATCAAAATTTTTGCCGGCTAATATAATTTTAGAATTGCTGCTTGCAGAAATAATCTCAGCAGATGCAGATTCATCAACAGGAGCAGATCCTACATTTATTTTTACATTAAAGGAACCTATTTTTTCATTGCCATTCATAACATTAATGATACGGTCGCCTTTAGTAGCAATACTCATAACAAATGTCCATGTTATAGAATTATTATTGTTTAATGAAGCATTTAAAAGAGTGTTGCTAATTGTTTTACCATATTCATTTACAAAACTAATTTGATCCATATCAGAAGGCGCTGTAACAGTGACAGTTATAGGCGCATTTTGTAAATAAGTTTGTTTATCGGTTGAAATAGAAATTTCAGGGGTAGGAATTTTACCTGTAAAAGAAAATTGTTCAACTATAGGTGTTTGGCTTGAGCCGATTACAAGGCTGTAATTACCGTCGACAGGAGCTTTATTAATAGTAAAGCTAAAATCAGCTTTACCATCTTCAAGCTGATATTGATCGATGTATACTATACTATCCTGTTTAAGCTGCCAATTTTCAAGATCATTATCCCAGGTTGGGTCAAAACATATAACAGAAATATTATCATTGCTTAAATCTGGAACATTTATTGATACATTTACAGAACCAGTATCTTTATCAGGTGTTATCGTAATACCTGAGTTTTCAGCAGATACTCCTATTGCTCCGATACTGAATATCAAACATATAGCAAGTATAACTGAAAGTATTTTTGATAAGTTTTTAGTCATTTTAATTACTCCTTTCTAAATGTTCAGTACCTTTTATTCAGGCATAAGGATTTCTGTAGTTATTCTTACTCCAAATACGCCGCCAGCAGCAGTGTTTGCAGAGTTGGAGCGGTATGTAACAGTTACTTTATCCTTGCCTTCGAGGAGTTCTGCCGGTATTTCATAATATTCATATATTAATTCATTTGGCTTATTATTATTAAGTATATAGTCGGTTTTTAGTGGAGTACCATCAACTAAAATATCGAATTGACGTGTATAATTGTCAAATGGACCGTCGCTGCCCCAAAATACTGAGAGCAGATAATTTGTCTTAGTAGGATCTACTTTAACGTCATAAGAGAAGGAAGAGATACCGTGCGCATCACGCCAGCCGCCGTTTGCCGGTTCATAATACCCTGAATTTGATGTACCGTTTATCTGCATATTATGATCAATTTCAGACTGCTGGAAATATGGTTCAACTTTATCAATACTTATCTTATCTAATTTTTGATTAAAGCTTTCACCTACCTGGCCGCCGATAGCTTCATATTCTTCATTAGTATAAAGATTCCAATATACCATATGACGCTGATCAATAAATTCATAGAATGGTTTAAGAGTCATAGATTCAGTACCCGGCTGCAAAATATTATCAAGTTCAAATATAGCTTTATCTTCGCTTGTACGTGTGATAAATTCATTAGGATCTCTTGAATCAACTACCAAGCTTAAAACTTCATTATTTTTCATTTCACCAGCTAAAAGTATAGGGCCATATTTAAATGCTACTACGTTATTACTTTCTCTGGATACATAAAGATTAAGATCCATTGGTAATTTTATATCAATAACATCGCCTGTATTCCATTGACGTGTAATTGTGATATATCCGTCCACTGGTTTTTCTGTTATAGCCTGTCCATTTACAGAAACTGTAGCATCAGAGCATACCCATTCAGGAATACGTACCTTTATGGATGCAAATGCATTATTAGCTTCAGTAATTGTTATTTTGGATGTATCTTTATCAGGGAAATCTGTTTGTTGAGTTAATTTTATACCTTTTTCAGACCAATTAAGCTCAGAATTAATAAAGAGATTTACAAATAAATCAGAACCGTCTTTATAATAAATCATCTTATAATAACGTCCTGGATTTTCCATACCGGAACCTACACAACATTCAAAATCATTGCGATAGGTCTTATTACCGCCCATACGCAGGTCAATAAAGTATGTTTTATGTCCGTCATTAGGATCTTGTGAACCTAAAATATGGTTGTATAAAGCATTTTCATAGTATTCTATATATTCAGATTTATGATCAAATGAATATAAGTATTCTGTAAGCTTTAACATATTATAGGTATTGCAGCTTTCTGTTGTATTATCAGCGAGAGGCTCAGTACCTAAACCTGTAAAATGTTCAGAAAGAGTATTACCGCCGTTTGCATAAGAACGGTCGTATACTACAAACTTCCAGAAGTTTTCCGCAACATTTTTATAATATTCTTCGCCTGTTAATTCATAAATTTTAGCAGCACCTATAATTTTAGGAATTTGTGTGTTGCCGTGTTTGCCGGTTAAATCATCACGGCCTTCTGCTAATGGATCCATTATAGCTTTATGGCAAAAACGTTTTGCAAGATCAAGATATTTTTTCTCACCAGTAATTTCATAAAGCTGTGCAAATGATTCGTTTACTCCGCCATGTTCACAGCTTAACATTCTTTGCATCTGTTCATCGTTAAGCTTATCAGTGCCAGCTTTAGCATAATCAGCTAAACCGATCATAACATCTAAAGCCTGTTCATTTCCAAGGTATGTATAAGCATCTAATAAACCGGCATAGATTTTATGGAGAGAATACCATGGAACCCATACACTGTTAAGGTCAAATGCACCAACAGGGAATGTTGCAGGATTCTCAAATACATAATCAAGAAGTTCACGTTTAAAGCCGCCTAAGAATCCATCGTCATCCTGTACTTTAGCCATCATATCAACCATATAATCTACACGGTCTTTAAATTCTTCATTGCCTGTCTGCATATACATGTTTACACATGCCGACATATAATGCCCAATGCTATGTCCGGCAATACCATTGCCTTCAGCATCAGTTTCCCAGCCCCAATATACGTCTTTAGGGCCGTCTTTATCTGTCCAGAGATAAAGTGAAGCTAATAAACGATCACAATCAAAGCTTAAAAGATATTCAGCGCCGACATCTCTTGAATCAGCAAATATACCGTCTGTCAATTGAACATTGTATCCACTGAACAATGAACCACTTGTTGACGGTTCATAAATTGAATATGATGTCTGTGCGAGTGGAGTAAGATAATTTTCTCCGCCCCAGATAAATGCTTTTACAAATACGGAAGAATTGATATATTCATCCGGTACGATAGCTTTAATATCTTTATTAAATAATGTATTAGCAGCTATTGTTTCCTGTGATGATGCATAACCAATTAAAACGCTTTGTTCATTATAAAGAGCTATCTGTAAAAGTATGTCTTTAGCTTTATCAGAATTATTATAAATATTGAATATGCCTTTCGCTCCGGCCGGCATAGTAAGATCATTTAATAATTCAACATTTATTGGCATATCTTCAACAAGAGATATGCTATTGATACTAACAACTGCTGAAGCTTTTATTTCAGTTGCAGGTACAAAGCCATATACATTTACATCATTACCAGAAAGGAACATATCAGATGTCATTTCGTCCCAAACAACAGGTAATGAACCTGATGTACCGTCTTCATAATGTACGGTGACATATGAAGGAAGTTCAGGAATTATACCAATATCAGTTGATGCGGTTACGTTATCAATACTTACTATGTTTTGTATATTTGGATATGCTAAACTCAGTAAATCTTTTTGTGATAATGCGCTGTCATATATACGGTAATCATCAAATGATCCGCGGAAATACCTATCAGCTCCATAGAATGATTTACCTATATAATTATTTATATCTTCGCCTAAAGCGCTTGATGGAGTAAAGGTAAATCCATCTTTCTGTGCAACATTAACGCCGTTTAAATATAATGTAACAGTATCGCCTTGCATGGTAATTGCAATATGAAGCCATTCATCTGTAGTTGATAACTGTGTATATGTAAGACGTTGTTCACTGCCGGCGCCGCTATTTGTTATGGCAAATACAAGTTGTCCGCCTCCAAATGGAGTTAGGAACATATTACCGCCGTTTGAATTCATACCAAAATCAAAAATTCTGGCATAACTTTCTGCTGATTTTACATTTACCCATGTGGCTACTGTAAAATCATTAACACCTTTAAATATACCGGACGGCAATTGCATATAACCATTATTTTCATTATTTTCATTTAAGATTAATGCGTTGCCGTCAATACCAGTTGATCCAGTTTTAGCTGAACCATAGAGAGTACCGTCGTTATTATTGCCTGACATATCTTTGACAGTTGTGCCTTCTACATTATCAAAGGTATACCATACAATTGGCTGAACGGATGGTTGTGCTATTGCTGGGATAATAGGTAAAATACTTAGTGCAAGTGCCATTACCAGTATGATACTGATAAATTTTTTCAAGTGTGCCATATTATCATTTTCCTTTCCTTCTTTTGAATTTTTATTATATTAATCTTAATAAGCTTAATATAATGAAATGTAAAAAAATTACAATTTAATACTAACATATTATATAAAATTTATCAAGAAAAACAATTAAATTATAATTTTATAATTTTTGTTGCTATTTTTTCACAAAATGTTTTATCATGTTCTACAAATATAATTGTAGGGTGATATTTTAAAAGTAACTGTTCTATTTGCATACGGGAAAATATATCTATATAATTTAATGGTTCATCCCAGATATATAGATGTGCTTTTTCACATAAGCTTTTTGCTATCATAATTTTTTTCTTTTGTCCTGCACTTAATTGTGAGATATCTTTTTCAAATTGTATTCGTGAAAAATCTAACTTCCTTAATATTGCTTTAAATAAACTTTCATCAATATTATTCATAAAGCTAAAATCTGATAAATTACCATGTAAACCTGAGGTATCCTGAGGGATATAAGATATAATAAGATTACTGCCTTTAATAAAATCACCTGAATAATTTATGTTATTGCCCATGATAAGTTTTAATAAACTTGATTTGCCGCATCCATTTTTACCGCTAAGGCTAATCATATCTCCTCTTTCTATTGAAAAATTTATATTAGTACATATTTGTTTATTATCATAAATAATAGAAAGATTATTAAAAGATATTAACCTATTATTATGAAAAGATAGGGGAGATAATTTAAGATCTTCAATTTCTTCTATATTTTTTAATAATTCAGATTTTTCTTTAACAGCATTTAATCTCCTGTTTTCTATAGATTTAGAACGTTTCATCATTTTTGCAGCTTTATGGCCAATAAACCCCCTATCCGGACGTAATCCGGAATTTTTTGTGCCTTTTTTGCTTTTTTCCACTTGATCAGACCAATCATTTGTACGTTTAGCAGCATTATTCAGTCTATTTATTTCACCTATAAGCTTTTCATTTTTACGCATTTCGAAATTATCCTGTTTTTGTTTATTATCCCACCAGGAAGAAAAATTACCTTTTTGCAGTTCTATATTGGTTTTATTAATGGAAATGATATGGTCTACACAGGAATCTAAAAAGTTTCGGTCATGTGAAACTAATATAAAGCCTTTTTTATTATTTAAATATTGACTGACAGTTTTTCTTGCTGATATATCCAAGTGATTAGTGGGTTCATCTATTAATAAAAAATTATTTTCTTTTAAAAATAATGCTGCAAGCAATGCTTTGGTTTGTTCACCATTGCTAAGCGTATTAAATGGCCTATAAAGAATATCTTCAGACATATTCAATAATGAAAATTCACGGATAATTTCCCATTCTAATGCCGTATTATTTATACAGCTTATAATATCAAGTGTATTTCTTGTTTTATCATCAATAACATATGGAAAATACTCAAAATCAACACATGCTGATATGGTTCCGCTGTATTCATATTTACCTAAAAGCAGATTAAGAAATGTTGTCTTTCCACGACCATTTCGCCCTATAAATCCTAATTTCCAATCAGTATCAATTTGAAATGATACATTTTCAAAAATATTATCAAAGCTTGAGTCATATGAAAAAGTTAAATTTGATACATTTATTAAAGACATAGAGGCATTCCTCCTTTAAATATAAAAAATAAAAGCTGCAAGAAAGTTAATTTCTTGCAGCTTAATAAAATACAACAAAAATATAGTTACCATAAAAGTACTATATATCTTTTGTTCATATCAAAGGAGCATTGTAACTTTCTTGCAAAAAGCATATTAAAACAAATGGATATGAATACCATTTAAATTATTTTTAATATGCAATATATAAAAAATTATTTGCAAGAAAATTTACGCATCTTTCCATCTCCAAATAACAAATTTTCTTTATTATATCAAAGCAATTTATTATAGTCAATATACAAAGGTAATTTAAATAGTATATGACAAAAGATTGTATTAAAGATTAGGCTTAATAAAAAACAGAATACGAAAAAGTACCGCTGATAAGGGGGCGCCTGCGCAGCGCATCAAAAGATGCGCTAAAAGCAAAATAATGGCTAGTAAAAAAAGCCAGGCTAAGAAATAGAATTAGACAATTTTATGAGTGATATTTCTTAATATAAAAAATTATTTTGCGTAAAGCAGCCATATTTCATATGGCTGCACGCAGGCGCCCCTTTTTTACGGTAGCTCCATGGGAAATGTTTTATATAATATAAATAATATTAAAGCTAATATACTATATTTATTTTTATTATAGATTTTTTAGTTAATGTGTAATTTAGATTAATATAGCTTTAAAAATATTATATTATATAAAATAAATTACAGATAAAATTATTTGGATTTAAAAAGTTTACCCTCAGATAATATCAAAACTTCATCAGCATGATTGGCAATTTCTTGAGAATGAGTTACTACTATAACGCATTTTCCTTCATTATCAGCTAAATCTTTAAATATTTCGATTATTTGGTTTTCTGTATTACCATCCAAATTCCCAGTAGGTTCATCAGCTAATATTATATTAACATTGGTAGATAATGCTCTTGCAATTGCTACTCTTTGCTGTTCACCACCGGAAAGCTTATTAATTGTTCTATTAGCTTTATTATAATCAATACCTACGCTGTTAAGAAGTTTATATGCAGCATTATTATCGCAGGATATTTTATTAACAGTAATACTCATAGCTACTTTGATATTTTCTAATGCTGTCATATATGGTATTAAATTATAAGACTGAAATATAATGCCAACATTATTTCTTCGATAGTTATTTAGACCTATATCATTTATATTAACATTATTATAAAATATTTTGCCTGTTTTAGGTTCATCTAATGCGCCTATTAATGATAATAATGTTGTTTTACCAGATCCGGATCTGCCAAGAATAGCATACATTTTACCCAATTGAAATTCATATGATATATTTTTTAAAATATAACGCTTATTATCCCCATCGTTATAATAATAATCCAGGTTTTCGATTTTTAAAATGCTCATAATACCACCCCTTCCTTTACATTAATATTTTTTTAGGTTTTAATCGGGTGACATAAATAAGCGGTATTATAGTGGATATTATTACAGTTAAAATACCAATTATATAATAAAGGCAGATAACATTTACATCTAATGGCACTTTATATATTTCCCTTAAATCTTCAGATGAAATATCATTACTATAACCCATAAAATCCAAGCGGGAAGATATTGACATATAACCAATTTGCTCAAGCTGTTCTTCTTGGGCTGTAATTTGATCGTTTAACATTTTATCTGATACTGCAGATGACAATATATTCCCAGAAAATAATGACAGGCTAATAGCAATTATTGAAATTAATGCTATTTCTAATACAATCTGTCCTACAATTTTAATCTTTCTTTCACCTATTGCTAATAATATACCAATTTCATGCCGTCTATCACGAAGGAATAATGTAATTAATAAACTTAGAATTATTATAGCAGCACCAATTATAGCTAATAATACAACAGATGCAATCCATTTCATAGATTCCATAGGCGTTGCAAAAAATTCATATGATACTTTATTATCAGCCCACGTATAATATTTAGGCAGATATTGTTGACCTGATTGTTCAAATGCATCTATTTGAGAAGAATCCTTTAAAAGAAATACAATATCATAAAGATTTGGAGATGTTAAGCCAGTTGAGGAGAAATCAGCTACAGAATCTAGGTCTTTAGTAATTTTATCAATTAATATGTTTGGCATATATATTTGATTATCACGATTATCTTCCAGTCCTTCCATAACCTCTCCCTGAGGTTCAAATATTCCTACGACTTTCAAATCTACAAAGATAGGATTACCATCTTCTACAGTTTGTATATCCATTGTCATAGTTGAATTACAGGTCAGATTATTCGTATCAGCAAGTTTTTTTGAAATTATTGCTACATAGGATAAATTATCAATTTCATCTTGCGTAAAATGTCTGCCTTCTATTAATTTTGAACTATTAGTAGGAAAATCAATATGCTCAGGATTACATGTTCCTGCTAAATCAAAGTATGTGCTGTATAGATTTCCATTATTATACGGTTTAAATGATTTGGTTGTAGCTATAGCAGAGGATGAATAATTATAATATTCTACCTGTGGAAGGCTGCCTAATTTTTTGACTAATTCTGTTATTTCATCATAACCTAATTGTATATTATTTAAATAATCTTCATTTTCATAATATTTATTGCCATAATCCTCAATTACTGAAACGGTATCTTCTTCTAATACTACAGCAGGAAACATCTTTTTTTGCAAAGCTATTTGAGTACTTAATGCGCCTTGTCTAATAGATATTGCACCAGCTATAATATTTCCTAAAATAAATATAATTAACAGTAGTATTATAGATTTACTAGGCCTTCTTATAATACTTATCCAGGCGCGTTTAATAAAGCTCATAAAACTTCCTCCTTAAATCAAATGCATATTTAATACAGTTTATAGATTTATTTACTATTATTTAAACGCGTTCTTTAAATCTGGAATATTTTAAAATATCATTACCAACAGCACGGCCTTCTAAATCACCGTTTGAATTTAAAGAGATATTTAACTGATTATAAACGTTATGCTCTATATTAAAACAGAAATTTATAGAACCCATGCTGTCATATATATAATAATCATTGAGATTTATAATATTATATCCGAGATCATTTGCATATTGTTGAGCTTTTTCTTTTAAAATATTAATATCCTGCTGTGAATATGACAATTTTTGAATATCATTTAAATTTGTCAAAGTATTATTAAGATAAACTAAAGTACCATCGGTATTTTTATTATTTACCTGTTCATATACAGCTTCAAATACAATAAAATTATTAGTTAAATAATCAAATCCTTCCCATTGAAGTTTAACATTTTTTGCTCCATTGACAATACTTATTGTAGGATACATAGTAACTTTTGGCGGGACAGCTTTATTAAATTGTTTACTAAACTCTTCAGCTGCATGCATTTTTAAATCGTTTACCATATCTTCAAACCGATTGCCGGCAATTACTACTTCTGTTATACTGCCCACACCTGAATCAATATCAATATTTTCAAATGTAGCTGCATAATATTCAAAAGAAGAATTTTCATCCGATAAATTTCTATTGCTTAAGGTAATATATAATTTATTATCATTTATTTTTGCATAAGAAACAGAGCAACTATCAGGGATATCTATATTAAACTCAGATTTTATGCTTTTAGTTGCTATAGATATATATGGCTCTAATTCATCTTTAGAAAAATCAACCTCATTTACTGTTTGATTATTTGTAATCATATTCATATCTGGAACAGGATCAATATAATTTAATTGTTCTACAGGCTTTGAATATACAATATTTGTTTTATTTTCAAGATTTGATTCTGATAATCCCAGTAAGGCATATGATGAATAAACAACTGAAGTTAATGCTGCAGCAAGTAATCCAAATTTTAATATTTTTCTCATAATCAAAATACCTCCTTCTGATTGTTTAAAGGGCTAAGATAAGAATAATAAACGTCAGCTATTGGATAAATAATATCCTATGTGCAGTATTTTTAATAATCGCTTCCGGAAACATTTGTTATACTTTTTCTTTACTGCATCTTTATTGTATAGCTGTCAAATATTAAAGTTATCGGCCAAATGTAAAAGAGTTGTAAATTGAAGTATTCTCAAAGAGGTATTTTCACTGTAACAATAGTTCCTATTCCTTTTTGGCTGTCTATTATTAAACTGCCGTTATGAGCTTTTACAATAGCATCGCAAAGAGCAAGACCTAACCCAGCCCCTTGGTTTGCACGGCTTCTATTTTTATCTATCATATAAAATGGTTCTTTTATCCTACTTAGTTCTGCTTTATCAATACCAATGCCATGATCTTTTACTATTATAATATAATCTTGATCATCTGAATTTAAGGATAATTCAATCTCATTATTAATATCAGATGCATTTACAGCATTAATAATTAAATTTTTTATAAGAGTAATTAATAGGCTTTCATCTGCTTTAATACATTCCAAATTATTATGTATAATAAGCGATTGATTTTTCCTATTGAGCGCATCTTGTGTCATCATTTTAATATGATTTAACATTTTATCAGTTTTAATTGGTTTTATATTAGCATGATGATTGTTATTTATATTACTCCATTGTAATAATTTATATGATAATTCATCCAAACGTTTTCCTTCTTTATTTATATAAGTTAGCATCTCATATAACTTATCAGGATTAGGTTGAGTCATCATGGCTATATCTGTATAACCTATAATTGAGGTAATAGGCGTTTTTATTTCATGAGCTAAATTAGCTGCATAAAGTTCTCTTAATTCAGCAGCTTCTTTTAAAGCCATAGTCTGTTTTTCAACTGCGTCCGCCATATGATTAAAATCTTCAGCTAATTTACCAACTTCATCATACCGGGATATTTTTACACGATAGGAATAATCCCCCTGGGAAATAGTGCGTACTTGTTTTCCAAGCTCTCTTAAAGGTTTTAATGTTCTATGTATACTGAAATATAATGCTATAGATAATATTAAAGAAATAATAATCAGCAGGAAAAAAGCAGTTTTAGCAAATGTTTGTTGATCATTTATTGATTCTGTAATATTTTCAGCATAATCAATTTTATATTTTTGGTTATTAATTGTTATATATGAAGATACATAAATATAGCTGTTATTATCTATTTTATTTAATTCATAATAGGTTGTACCATCATTTGGCGGCTGAAGATTAAATGATTGCTTTATATTACTGTCCATATTACTGTGTATTTCTTTGCCGGATGTATCCATTATACGGTATTTAGCGGTATCTTTAAAATATAGGCTTTCATAAGTTATAACAGCATTTTTAATAATTTCTGACATAGAAGGCGGAAAATCACTTTGATTTGTTAGTGTTAGCATATTATCAGAAAATGTCTTAATATTATTGCATAATGTATATTGATCATTTATAGTTAAATCAAATGATTTATCAAGCACTTTATTTTGTGATGAAATAAGTAAAATCCAAGTATATAACCAACATAATATATAAACAATTAAAAATACTATAATTAATATACGTATAGTAAGTGGAATACTTTTCTTTTTCATTTATTTATTTCACCTTCTTGATTAATTTATAACCAATTTTATGAACCGTACAAATATTTCCACTTAAATCAAGCTTTGACCGCAAATTTTTTATATGCATATCTACTGTACGGGTACTACCGCTATAATCATAACCCCACACGCAATCTAAAAGCTTATCCCTTGTAAAAACCATATCAGGATGACGTAATAAAAATTCTAACAGTTCATATTCTAATTTTGTTAATTCAATATTTTTACCGGCTTTTGTTACTTTACGGCTATTAGTATCCACTAATACATCGTTAATTTGTATAATATTAGATTCAGGTTTTATCCTTCTTAATGCAGTTTCAACCCGTGCAAGTAATTCAAGAGGTTCAAAAGGTTTTGTTATATAATCTTCAGCACCTAGATTAAGACCATATACTTTATCGCTTAATTCTGTTTTTGCACTTATAAATATAACAGGTATATTTTTACTTTTTAAAATTTCCATAAGTTCATATCCATTTTTGCCAGGTAACATTATATCTAATAAAGCAAGATGAATTATTTCTTCCTGAATAAATTTATACGCATCGTCACCATTATACATTTTAACAACGTCATATTGTTTTATCTGTAATGTTATTGCTATAAGATTTGCTATTGATAAATCATCTTCAACAACAAGTATTCTAAAATTCATAATAACACATTCTTTCATTTAAAAAATATAAGCGTATCCTTTGTTATTTGTTTATTATTATAACATAGTACAGAAATAATTAAGGTTAAGTTTATAAGATTCCTTTGATATTTTTTGATTTTACTTTGTTTTTATTTTAAATAACCATACGTAATCAAAAAATGATGTAATATTTTCAAAATAATAAATTTAATAAACATATTATTATAGTAAATACCTGTTCGATTAATAAAGGGGGGCGCCTGCGCAGCGCATCTTTTAGATGCGCGAGATGCAAAATAATAGTTAATAAATTGGACAGGATAAGAATAGAAACAAGCATTGTCTTAAGTAGTGACATCTTTATATAACAAATTATTTTGCATAAAGCAACCATATTGTAAATATGGTTGCGCGCAGGCGCCCCCTTATGTGGCAACGTAAACGCAGATATTTTTTATAATATTAAACTAGATGTATATTCCTTTTATAGTTTCTTTTTGATATTATATAATTTTAATTAATATATATTTTGTAAAATAATATAGTCTTTTAAATATAGTTTTGGTAAAATAGGAACAGGCTAGTGAATATAAGGAGTGAATATCAACTATGCAAGAAAATTTAGGTGTAAATATGGATCGATATTAATAATTTCCTTTAATATTTCTAAAAATATATTATGAAATAATGGAGGAAATGAAAATGGATATTGAAAGGAAATGCGCATTACTTGTAATTGATATTCAACAGGAAGATTTTATAGGATTAAATGAGGATAACATAAATAATCCTGAATGGAATTGTATTCGAAATGCAAAACGTGTATTGGATGTTTTTAGAGCAAAAAAACTACCTGTAATTCAAATAAAAGAAGTTCATAGGTCGGATATGATAGACTTTGGACGTGAACTGGATGGCTCTGAAGGACTACACTGTATGGAAAATTCTCCATATACGGATTATGCTCAACTTACCTATCCGATCAAAGGAGAATATCTTATTACCAAGCGAAGATATAGTGCATTTTTTGGAACAGATTTAGAAATTCTTCTTAAAGGACTTCATGTTGACACACTTTATTTAATTGGCGGCCTTACCGACGTTTGTATTCATTATACAGCTGTTGATGCACATCAGCATGATTATCGTATTAAAGTTGTAACAGATGCCGTATCCGGTTCCAGTGAAGAAGCTCACAAATATGCACTAAAAGCTATTGAATACTTACAAAGGGATGCACTTGTTACTGTTGCGGATATTGAATCGACATTGATATAATAAAAATAATGATAGTTTAAAAATATTTAAATAAGGAAATTAAAATATGTGTGATGAATTTATAAATTTAACAATTGATAATCTTGAAACCGAGCATTTATGCTGTATTATCCGCAGTAAAAAACCACATCAAGGAATTACGGCAAAGAAACAGTGGTTATCTGAACGAATAAAAGAAGGACATATTTTTAGAAAACTAAATAAAAAGGCTACAGTTTTTATTGAATATGCTCCTCTTGAAAAAGCATGGGTCCCAATTATTGGTGATAATTATTATTATATTTATTGTTTATGGGTTTTTGGTGATTATAAAGGAAAAGGATATGGAAAAGCTCTTATGGAGTACTGTTTAGCTGATGCAAAAAAGAAAGGAAAATCCGGTGTGTGTATGCTCGGAGCCAAAAAACAAAAAGCATGGCTTTCTGACCAATCATTTGCTAAAAAATTTGGTTTTGAGATTGTTGATACAACTGACAATGAATATGAATTGCTTGCACTTTCTTTTGACGGGACAAAGCCTAAATTTGCACCAAATGCTAAAAAACATATTATTAAAAATAAAGAACTTACTATTTATTATGATATGCAATGCCCATATATTTTTCAAACTATAGAGAAGATAAAACAGTATTGTGAAACAAATAATATTCCAATAACGTTAGTTTATATTGATACATTACAAAAAGCAAAGCAATTGCCATGTGTTTTTAATAACTGGGGTGTGTTTTATAATGGAAAATTTGAAACAGTAAATCTTTTGGATATTGCTCATCTAAAAAGAATACTCAAAAAATAAAAATACAATTTTGCTTTTCATCAATAGCTATTTTGTGTAAAGACATCATCATATTGTTATATTGTATAAAGATGAATATAAGATATAAAAAGGCGGTTTGATGTTTTTTGAACCGCCTTTTTTATATGGTGAATACGTAGATATTTTTGAAACTAAAAGAAAAATGGTTTAACAATTATAAATACGTTATAGTATAAACTGTAGAATGATACAGTATTGGTTTATCTTTAATCAGGTGATCTGTTTTCACTAAATTATATAAAAAAGAAACTGATAGTTTTTATCTATCAGCTTCTTTTTTATAAAATAATATGCCGGTGGCCGGACTCGAACCGGCACGGTGTCGCCACCGGTGGATTTTGAGTCCACTACGTCTGCCAATTCCATCACACCGGCAAAATATAAAAATACAACGCAGATAATTATACTATAAACAAAATAATAAATCAATATAATATCTGAATTTTTATAAAGCAAATCAACTGTTTTTATCAGTTACATGAAACTGTTTTAAATTACCAATTTTTTTACTGCGTTCATCCAGTATAGCCATAACATCATCAAGAGGAATATTATTTTGCACCATTAATACAATAAGATGATATAATAAATCGCATATTTCATTTGCTGTATCATTATTATTATCGCCTTTTGCAGCTATAATAACTTCAGCAGATTCCTCACCGACTTTTTTTAAGATTTTATCTAAACCTTTATCAAATAAATAACATGTATAGGAACCTTCCTGAGGATTATTTTTTCGATTTATAACAACTTCATATAATTGCTTAAGTACATCATTATTCATAATTAAATTATTCTCCTTTTTTATTGCTTATATCGCCTTGTGGATAAATATTATTAAAAAAGCAGGAATGAGATCCAGTATGACATGCATTACCGGTTTGTTCTACAATAACTAATAAAGTATCAAGATCACAGTCAGCAGTAATAGAAATAACCTTTTGAAGATGACCGGAAGTAGCGCCTTTGTTCCAATATTCCTGGCGTGAACGGCTCCAAAACCAGGTATAACCGGTTTCTAAAGTACGTTTTAATGACTCTTTATTCATATAAGCTAACATTAAAACTTCATTTGTATCCTTTTCCTGGATTATAGCCGGAATTAATTCAGATTTAATAAATAAAGAATTTATATCTAACATTTATATTTTACTCCTGTTTTCCTGCAATTTCAATTGCATCTGTTAATTTTAATGTACCTTTATAAAGTGATTTACCACATATAGCGCCATAAACATTTAAATCTAATAAAGCTTTAATATCATCACTATTTGTTACACCGCCGCTTGCAATAATATTACATGATACAGCTTTATTTATAGCGTCAAGCTGTTCAAGATTAGGACCGGATAAAGTACCGTCTTTTGATATATCAGTAAAAATAATATATTTTATACCGATATCTTCCATACGTTTAGCAAGCTCTATATAATCAATATTCGATGTATCAAGCCATCCATTTGCAGCTACTTTGCCATTTTTAGCATCTATACCAACAGCGATTTTATCTTGAAATTCCTTTGCAGCCTGCTTTACAAATTTAGGATCGCTAATTGCTGCAGAACCTAATATAATTCGGCTGATACCATTATTTATATAATAATCAACATCTTTCATTGAGCGGATACCACCGCCCAATTCCATTTTAAGATTACAGCTTTTTGCAACTTCAGTAAAGATTTCAGTATTATATGGCTTACCGATTTTAGCGCCGTCTAAATCAACCATATGCAGCCATTTAGCGCCTGATTGCTCAAAACTTAGTGCAGTGTCAATAGCGCTGTCCGCAACCTGTTCAACTGAAGCAAAATCGCCTTTATATAGCCGGACACATTTGCCATCTTTTATATCTATAGCTGGTAAAATTATCATAATTAATCTCCTAGAGAATTTTATATTTTAATTATAATGCAGTAAACTTTTTAATCAAGCATGCCTTTAGTTGACAATACATCTTTATTATTTGTTTTACATGCAGCTTTCATAGCATGTGCTACAGCTTTAAAAATAGATTCAATAATATGATGAGAATTACAACCATATTCATTTTTTATATGTAAAGTAATACCTGCATTAAAAGCAAAAGCACGCATAAATTCTTCAGTCATACAGCAATCATAATCACCGGTGCGTTCCTGAGGGAATACGGCATTGAATATTAAAAATGGCCTGCCGCTTATGTCAACTGCTGCAAAGGATAAAGCTTCATCCATCGGAATATAAAAGCTACCGAAACGTTCAATTGAAGATTTATCACCTAAAGCCTGTGCGAAAGCCTTACCCAATACAATACCTGTATCTTCAATGGTATGGTGGCAGTCAACATGAAGATCACCTTTAACAGTAATATCAAGGCCAAATCCGCCATGGACTGCAAAAGCTTCCAGCATATGATCAAAAAAACCTATACCAGTGTTTATTTTTACTTCGCCGCCGTCTAAATTCAGTTTTATGCTTATATCCGTTTCCTTGGAAGTACGGTTAGCTTCGGCTGTACGCATATTTTCACCTTCAATTTATAAATATTTTTTCAGGAGCCTGATAACTTCATTATTTTCGTCATCAGTGCTGCATGTTATACGCAAATAACCGCCCAATTGACGTATAGCTACTCCCTCTTTAGCAAAGCTTTCACGTACTTTATCAGCGTTTGGAGTTTTTATTAATATAAAATTAGTACAGGTATCGTATAATTTTATATCATTGCGGTTAATACAGATATCTTTTGCTGTATTATATAAATTATCACGTGAAGCTTTGATTTTTTCAATACAATTATGTAAATATTGCTTATCAGATAATACAACACAAGCTATGGCCTGGGATAATGAATTTACATTATAAGGGGATTTAACTGCACGCAAAGCTTTTGTTAAAACTGGATTTGCAATAGCAAAACCTATTCTTAATGAAGCCATGCCAATAGCTTTAGACATAGTACGAAGACATATAACATTATCAAATTTAGGCACTTCATTTATTAAAGATTGATCCCAGAAATCCATATAAGCTTCATCAAGCACAATAAGCGCGTTGGTACTATTAATAAGCTTTCTTACATCATCCCTGGATAAACCCTGTGCAGTAGGATTGCATGGATTGGAAAAAAATACTGCTTTAATATCATTAGATTTTATAAAACTGATAGCATTATCAATATCAATTTTAAGGTTATCACCCTTTGATAAAGTTAAAACTGGATTTTCTGTTATAGATGCATAAAATTTATACATAGAAAAATCAGGATCAAAGGTTAATACTTTTTCACCTTTTTGTAAAAATGCAGTCATTATAAGAGTAATAAGCTCATCAGAACCATTGCCAGAAGTAACATTATCATAATTAATATTATAAAAAGAGGCGAAATGGCGGCATAAATCAAAAGCTAATGGGTCTGGATAACGATTAAATAATACAGTTTGTGCAGCATCAAAGATTTTTTGACGCATATTTTCATCAGGTAATATAAAGGATTCATTAGCATCCAATCGTATTCTATAATCGCCGCTTATAGGTTCGTATGGCGCAAGATTTAGTATTTTACTATTCAATTTATAATCCATTTTTAAGGCCGCCTCCTTATTAATTTTTATTGATTAATCTATTATATAATTAATAAAAGATCAATCTAAATTACACATTAAATAAGATTTAGATAGATCTTACATGTAAATTGAACTAATATAGTTTGTTTTGTACTTGTATATTATAAGTTATCTGTAACATAAGAAGGGTGGTAGGGGGGCGCCCGCGGATCACATCTTTTAAGAGATGTGATCCCTGCAAATGTTGTTTTATAAAATGTTCCTTAACAGTATATCTTTTGAAACAACATTTGCAGGGGTGGACCAATGGCCACCCGCGGGCGCCCCATCCTAGACCAACACATTTATATAAAACCGACCAAACATTAATTATAAAGCATAGTTTATATTAATTTCAAGTTATTATAGTTTTAGTTAACATAGTTTTATATTCTGATATTTATTTTTTGAAAAATTTTAAATTATTAGTCTTCAAAACGTACTTTAATTGAATTTGCATGGCCTGTAAGACCTTCAGTTTCAGCTAATTTTATAATATCATCACAGGCAAATTCAAGAGCATCTCTAGTATAATAAATAAAACTGGATTTTTTAACAAAACTATCAACCGATAAAGGGGAGAAAAATCGTGCTGTAGCGCCTGTTGGCAATACATGATTAGGACCAGCATAATAATCCCCAACAGGTTCAGGGCTATAGTTTCCAAGAAATACAGAACCTGCATTATCAAGTTTTCCTATGTATTCCATTGGATTTTCGCAGCATACTTCCAGATGTTCAGGTGCAAATTCATTAGCATATTTTATAACTTCATCCATATCTTCAAATACAATAATTTTGCCATATTCTTTCATGGATTTATTAATAATCTCACTTCTTGTTAAGCTAGGAACCTGCCTATTTAATTCAGTATTAACATTATCGGCAAGTTTTCTGCTTGTTGTAAGTAATATTGAAGAAGCTAAAACATCGTGTTCAGCCTGTGATATCATATCAGCTGCAACATATTTTGCATTAGCTGAATTATCAGCAATAATAAGTATTTCACTAGGACCGGCAACCATATCTATATCAACAACGCCGTATAATAAGCGTTTAGCAGTTGCTACAAATATATTACCAGGACCTAATATTTTATCAACTTTAGGTATAGTATCAGTACCATAAGCTAATGCGGCGACTGCTTGGGCACCGCCGGCTAAAAATACTCTGTCAACACCTGCTATTGCAGCGGCTGCTAATATATCAGGATTAGGTTTACCATCCTTACCAGGAGGTGTTACCATGATAATTTCTTTAACACCGGCAATTTTTGCAGGTATAGCGTTCATAAGAACTGAAGAAGGATAGGCCGCAGTTCCTCCCGGAACATATATACCAACACGTTCTAAGCCGCGTATTCTCTGGCCTAAAATAACACCATCTTCTTTTGTATTGATCCAGCTTTGCTGAAGCTGACGTTTATGAAAATCTTCAATGTTATCAGCTGCACGGTATAAAGCTTCTATAAAGTCAGCGTCGCATTCACCAACAGCATCTTCTAATATTTCACGTTCAATTTCAAGTTTTTCCGGAGCTTTACCGTCAAATTTTATTGTATATTCTTTTACAGCTTTATCTCCATTTAACCGCACATTTTCAATAATCTCGCTAACAGCAGCAGTTATTTTTTTATCAGTTTCATTTGCACGGTCTTTTACTTCTTTCATAAGCTGTTTTTCTGTATATCCATCAGCTAATGTTATATTAATCATAATGATTTCCTCCGAGCTTCTTCCATTTGTGCTACAAGCTGTTCTATCTCAGCTTTTCTCATCTTAAGGCTTGCCATATTTACTATTAATCTTGCAGTAATAGGCATAATTTCTTCAATAACTTCCAATCCGTTTTCACGCAATGTATTTCCGGTTTCTACTATATCCACAATAGCGTCAGCTAAGTGGAGCAGGGGGGCTAGTTCAACAGAACCTTCTATTTTGATAATATTGACGTTCATTCCTTTTGATTCAAAGAAATTTCTTGCTACATTTGGATATTTTGTAGCAATAGTTTTAGATTTAAAACCAGAATAAAAATCAATATTTTTAGGTCCAGCCAATGCAAAACGGCATTTACCAAAGCCTAAATCCATTATTTCATAAAAACTACCTGTTGATTCAGCAATTGTATCCTTACCAACTACGCCCATATCACATACGCCGTATTCAACATACGTAATAACATCAGCGGCTTTTGCAAGAACTGCTTCAATTTTATCGCCAACTGGTAATATTAATCTACGGCCTTTATCTTTTATAGCTGTACAATCAAGGCCCATTAAATCGAATAAGGCGACAGTATCTTTTTCCAATCTTCCTTTAGTTAAAGCCATTTTGATAGGTTTCATATATTATAACACCTCAATCCAATTCAATGGTATTTATTGTATCTGTAACAACTATAATTTTAGGAATTTTCCTTGAAATTGCATATTGCTTTGCTTCATCTACAGTATCAAAAGTACTGAATTCACAGGAACTTTTATCATCAAGTGATTTAGATAAAAGATGGAAATACTGCAAAGCATGCGCCTGATAACCATCCATTGCATGTACAAGAAAAGATGGATCGGTCATTTTTAAATAATCACGGTTACGTTCAAGATTAATATCAGCAACAGCATCGACATTTACTGCAAAGCCAGTTGCCGGCATATCAACACCAAACTGCGGCAATACATTATCATACCGTCCACCTGATAAAACAGTATCTCCAAAACCTTTGACATAACCACGGAAAATTACACCTGAATAATATTCATTTTGGTGTACTAATCCTAAATCAAACATAATTTTATCTTTTAAACCAAGTTCGCATAAAGATTCATAAACTTTACGTAGATATTTAAGAGCTTCACTATCCTGCAAATGACATATTTCGCATGCCATATCTAATATTTCTTTTCCGCCAAACATACGCGGAAGCTGTCTTACAGCATTGACTTCCGGCGTATCGCCTAATTTATCAAGGCAGTCGCTTAATGCGGCATAATTTTTATTTTCAATTAATCGTTTGATTTCTTCTATATTATCATAACGTATAGGTAATCGTGATACAAGTTCTTTAAAGATATCAGCATGACCTATTTCTATTATAAAATCATCAATACCGCATTTTTCAAAGGATATAGCGGCAAGTTTCATAATTTCAAGATCAGCTCTTAATCCGTTTGCGCCGATTAATTCAACGCCTGCCTGTAATATCTCATTGCTTTTACCAGTTAAGCTTGGATGATTGCGGTACACTGACTGAGCATAACATAGCCTGATCGGAAGATATGCATTTTGCATTCTTGTTGAAACAAGACGGGCTATTGGCAAAGTACAGTCAGGACGCATTGTAATAAGCCGGCCTTTATTATCGGTTAATTTATATAAATTTTCCTGAGGCATTGATAATATCGACTGGGTAAACATATCATAATATTCAATGCCAGGAGTAGAGACTTCATTAAAACCATTTTTTGCAAACAATGATAACAAGACATTTTCATAATGTCGTCTATACAGGCTTTCTTTAAATAATGTATCTCTTGTGCCTTCCGGCGTAATTTTATAATAATGTTTCATTAGCAATCCCTCAATCAAATTCAATTTAGCGTGCTAATATGATATCATGTTAGCACGCTGTTTGTCAATGTTTAATATGATAATGTTAAAGCTATATTATCCTAAATCAAACAATATGTAAAAACAAAAGCAAAAATACGCAGGATATTTATAATAAAACCATTCCTGGTACCGATCCCTTAAAGGGGGCGCCTGCGCGCAGCCATATGAAATATGGCTGCTTTACGCAAAATAATAAGCTGTATAAATATTCTTTATATTTTAGGCATACTTGTTTTCTTTTTTT
>CALWVB010000097.1 GCA_944384895.1 uncultured Clostridia bacterium
CAGGCGCCCCTATGGTAACGGTAACTCAATAGATAATGTTTTAATTATAAATATAACTGATTTAATTATTTATTATTGTCTTTTATGTAATTTAAATTAATATAATCTATTAAAACGATTATTAAACCAAAATAAATATAATATCATATTATTTTCATATGTTTAGTAATATGATAAAATAAACAAATAATCGTTATGCAGAAAGGATACGGCATTATGCATAAAAAAGTCAAAAATAAAATTTGGAGAAAAATTTTTGATTTACTTCCATTAAAACAAAAATTAGGTTTCTTTATAATTTTAGTTATATTAGCAATATCAGCTGTATTAAGCCAGCTTACGCCGCTTGCTATAGGTTATTTGACCGATCATGTTTTAACTGAGCAAAATGCTACGTTTAAATCTGTAGCGCCTATCCTTTTAGTTATATTAATAGTAAATGTAGTAAATGAAATAATAAAAGTAATACGCAGATTAATTGTAGAAGATACTGCCACTCAAGCTGAAAAAAATGCAAGACAAAAAGCGACTATGTCTTTATTAAAAGCCCCATTATCATATTTTAGAAATCATATGACAGGGAATATACATGGAAGATTAAATAGAAGCTTAGAAGGGACAGTAAAATTAATAAAATTATTATTTATGGATTTTGCTCCTGCAGTAACTACTGCAATAGCTGCAATAGTTACAATATTTTTACAGCTTCCAGTATCAGTTGCCTGTCTGGTAATTTTAGTAATACCTGTAGGAACATTTATAGTATTCCGTCAAATCAGTACACAAAAGGGCATACGTATAGAATTGATGGAAACAAAAGCAGATATGGATGGAACTATGGTAGAATTACTTAATGGCATAGAAACTATACGCACATTAGACAGCGCTCAAACAGAAGGTGAAAGGATACAAACACGGTCTGAACAATTAAGAAATAAAGAAATGCGTCATCATAAAGCAATGGCTTTTTATGATTGTTTAAAATTTGTTAATGAAGCTGTTTTCAGTGTATTAGTAATAGGAATATCAGTTTTATTAGCTTCTCAAAAAGTTATCACAATAGGTACAGTACTAACGGCTTATTTATGTTTTACTCAATTAACAGGTCCATTAAGAGAACTGCATCGTATTTTAGATGAATTTTCAGAATGTACAGTTTTAGCTAATGATTATTTTAAATTAATAGATTTGCCATTAGATTTTTCATATCAGGAACAACTTTCCTCATCAAATAATAAATTAATAAATAATGATATTAAAATAAATGATATAACATTTGCATATCCGGAAAAACCACAACAAAAGATTTTAAAAGATATTGATCTTTATATTCCATCAGGAAAATTTATAGGAATTGCCGGGCCAAGTGGTTGTGGTAAATCTACATTAATTAAAATTATTGATAAATTAGAACCAGCCAATGGAGAAATTAATTTAGGCAGTAAAAATTTATCAGTTTTAACAAGACAAGAATTAGCTGAAAATGTTGCATTAGTGCCGCAGACTCCATTCTTAATTGCGGATACAATATATAATAATATCTGTTATGGTATAAAATATGAAGTAAATTTAGAAGAAATAAAACAAGCAGCACAAAAGGCTAATATTGATTCAGATATTGAAAAACTTCCAGGAGCATATCAATTTAAACTTTCTGAAGGCGGTACAAATTTATCTGGCGGACAACGTCAGCGTATTGCATTAGCACGTATATTTTTAAGAAAGCCTAAAATTGTAATTTTAGATGAAGCTACTTCTGCATTAGATAATACTTCGGAAAGAATAATTCAAAAAGAAATAGAAAAAATGAAAGAAGAATATGGTACAACTATTATTTCAATTGCACATAGATTATCTACATTACAAAATTGTGATGAAATTATTGTTATGGATAAAGGTAAAATTGTACAAAGGGGTACGTTTGATGAATTAGAAAATCAACCTGGTATTTTTCATGATATGGCCAAAGGAATTTTAAAATAATTTGTAATCTGAACATGATATTACAGTGTATTTGTTTATTATTTTAAATATATTTTTAACAAAAATAAGAACTTAAATCTATTATTCAATAATATGTTTATTAGAATAAATAATAAATCAAATATCCTGTTTTCAGTTAGTTACAAATAGGGGAGGGCGCCTGCCATCCAATCTGGGATTTTAGCCAGTAATGTTTGTTATATAACTACAATACAAATTTATATGCCTTTTAATTTAATTATTAATATTGAAAAAATAAATTAAAAATGCGGACTATTTATAAAACATTAAATAGCCCGCTTTTTATTAATATATCATATTATTTATCTTAGATATAATTATTGTAAATTTATATTTTATATTATTTTTTCTAAGATAATATAAATCACTCAAAACAAAAAAACTATAATAAACTAAAATAAGAAAAGATAATGTAAAAGTACCGTTTATGGGGGCGCCTGCGCAGCGCATCCTTTGTATGCGCTTTACGCAAAATAATTTTTTTGATATCTCAGGCTGAGTTAATAAGGAAAACAAGCATTATGTTAAATACTCAGTTTCTTTTTATAGAAAATTATTTTGCATTCGGCAACCATATGAAATATGGTTGCACGCAGGCGCCCCCTTTTTACGGTATCGTAACCTCAAATGTTTTCTTTAATATTATAATGCATATTTTTATATATTGTTTAATTTAGGATAATATAGGTTTTCATATATTAATAGCCATTATAAAATCATCCATAACAAAACCTGAGCCAATATCACTGACAGATTCTTTTTCTTTATAAAAGCCAAGATGCTTATAAACTGAAATAGAATCAGTATTATTGCGATTGACAGTAAGCCAGATTTTAGTTAAATTATTTTTTGTACATATAGCTTTTAAAAATTTTAATACAGCAGAAGATAATCCTTTTTTTCTATAATCTTTATTAACATATAATTTACTTAAAAATAATGTATTATCTTCAATATGTATAGAAAAATAGCCTGCATAATTATCATTATATTTAATAAAAAAATATTGATAATTATCAGATATAATTTGCTTTTTTATAGCATTATATGATTGATATTTATCAATCATATATTTAATCTGTTCATGAGATAAAATATCATTATAATGTTCAGACCATATTTTTGCAGCCATATCACATAAAAGGGTTAAATCAGAATCAGATAAAGGATTAATAGGAATAATTTCAATAATTTTATCAGAACTCATAATTTTTTTATGCCTTTCCTAAAAGATTATAAATAGAAAATTACATATATATTATAAAAAATAAAGTTTTATCCTGAATTGCATCATATTAAAAAAGCTAAATATATTTTTACAAAAATAATGACAGAATAATATATCTAGATTACATTACCGTAAAAGGGTGGGGGCGCCTGCGTGCCGCCATATTTTAATATGGCGGCTAAATGCAAAATAATATGTCCTTATAAAAATTCTATTTAATATAAGAAAATATTCCCTATTTTAATTCAGCCTGTAATATGTATATTATTTTGCATCGAGCGCATCTTTATGATGCGCTGCGCAGGCGCCCCCTTAAAGCGCTTCCTTTTCCGTTTCAGGCTTTTAATATTTATTATTCTAATAAGAAAAAATTTAAATATTAATCTAAATGCATAAAATCAGATAAAGCAGGATAAAGTTTTAAATATTTCTCATAAGCTTTAGAATAAATCGGTAAATTCAATGGATTAGGTAAAGTAGTACTTTGCGGTTTAATAATTGAAGCGGCATTTTTAAGGCTGTCCCATATACCACAGCCAACTCCTGCAACAATAGCTGCACCAAAAGAACCCCCTTCAGCGCTTCCATATACAGTTTTAACAGGAAGATTAAAAATATCAGCAAATATCTGGCGCCATAATGGGCTTTTAGCGCCGCCGCCTGCAATAACAATTTCATCTGATGTGCTATTACCTGTATCAGATGAATTTATTAAATCAAATACCTGTTTTAAAGAAAAAGCTACGCCTTCCTGTACTGCGCGGGCAAAATGACCTAATGTATGAGTTGAACGAATACCAGCAAAAAGGCCTGTAGCATTAGGATCATTTATAGGAGCGCGTTCGCCTGTAAGATATGGAAGATATAACAGCCCGTCTGCTCCTGGATTAGTGGGTGAGGCTAAATTATTTAAATAATCAAAAGGCGAAATATTTTCCTGTTTAGCTGTATCAATAAGCATATTTCCTAAAGATTTTTTAAACCATTCATAAGAACCGGCAGCAGCTAGCGTGACACCCATAGCATGCCAGGTATTAGGCGAATTATTACAGGAAATTTGCAGCATACCATTTGGATTGTCAATATATCCATTAAGGCTTAAAGCAACAACACCGGAAGTACCTAAAGTAATACCCACACGACCTGTACCAATTAAGCCTAAACCAGTAGTAGAAATAACAGCATCACCGCCGCCTGCAACAACAGGAACGCCTTCAGGAATGCCTGTAAGAGAAGATATTTGTTTAGTAATATATCCAGCTGTATCAACAGATTGAAGCACAGGAGGGAAAATATCGCCTCTCAGGCCTATTTTTTCAATAAGCTCATATGCCCATTTTATATTTTTAACATCAAATAAACCATAACCGGAAGCATCAGATACATCAGTTGCAATATTACCGCAAAGTTTAAAACGAATATAATCCTTTGGATTAATTATAACGGTTGTTTTATTATAATTATCCGGTTCATTTTGTTTCATCCATAAAATTTTACCGCCGGTAAATCCAGTTAACATACGATTATTTGTATAGGTTAAAAGTTTTTCTAAACCGCCGGCCTTTTGCATTATTTCCTGACATTGTTTAACAGTACGCTGATCATTCCATAAAATAGCCGGCCGGATAACATTATAATTGCAGTCAAGAGCTACCATACCATGCATTTGGCCGGAAAAACTAATACCTGAAATTTGTTTAGCGTCTATAGATGGGATTATTTTATTAAGCCCACGTAAAACAGCTTCCCACCAATCATCAGGATTTTGTTCAGTCCATCCGGGCGCTGGAGTATATAATGGATAACTTTCTACTATGGATGAAAGAATATCTCCATTATTATTCATCGCAATTAGTTTACAGCCTGAAGTGCCAATATCAATGCCTAAAACGATTTTTGACATAATAAACCCCCTTATAAAAAATATTATAATTATATTAATAATAGATATCAAATAATATTGTAAAGATTATATTAAGATGGTATAATGATCTCTAAAATTATAGCATAATATTATATAAGTTGTAAATTAATTAAGAAGGTGTATTTATTATGCAGACGCCGAAAAAGAGGCCTTTTCGGAGACTTAGTCAGATACAACCTATAAAATTAATAACACTAAGCTTTTTAGTCATCATAATAGCAGGAACGCTTTTATTATTATTGCCTATATCAACCCGGGAGGGTCAATCTACCAGTCTGCTGGACGCATTATTTACATCTACATCAGCTACATGCGTAACCGGCCTTGTAATAGTAGATACTTATCTTCATTGGACAGCATTTGGACAGGCAGTAATATTATTATTAATACAATTTGGTGGATTAGGGCTTGTAACATTAACGGTATTTTTAACATTAGCGTTAAGAAAAAGATTAGGGTTTAGAGATTTACAGTTAAGCCGTGAATATATTGGTGCAGACGGATTAATGGATGTACCTAAAATATTGCGTATGATAGTAACAGCTACTTTAGCTTTGGAATTATTAGGCGCATGTATATTGGCTATAAGATTTATTCCATTATATAATTTATCAGGTATATGGATATCAATATTTCTAGCGGTATCCGCCTATTGTAATGCTGGATTTGATATATTGGGAAGAGAAGGTGAATTTGTAAATCTTACCAATTATGTAGATGATCCTTTAGTAATTATAACCATATCAATGTTAATATTATTAGGCGGTATTGGTTTTTTAGTATTTAATGATATATTGACATATAAAAAGAATAAACGGCTGATGCTGCATACAAAATTAGTATTAATTGTAACAGGTTTAATAGTTGTAATAGGTACTATATTATTTATGATAGCTGAATATAATAATAAAGAAACAATAGGCAATCAAGGCTTTTTTGGTAAATTATTAGCGTCGTTTTTCCAAGTTGTAACAGCCAGGACAGCTGGATTTAACAGTGTAAACCTTGATGCATGTTATGATCCAACAAAATTATTAATGTGTGCGGTTATGTTTATAGGCGCATCGTCAGGAAGTACAGGCGGCGGTATAAAAACTACTACTTTTGCAGTATTAATAATAACAGTAATCAGTGTGCTGCGTGGGCGTCAGGATGCAGTAGTGCTTAAAAAACGGGTTGATAAATCGGTTGTATATAAAGCTTTTACCATTACGGTATTATCTTTATTAGTTGTTATAATAACGTTTCTTGTTATATATCTTACAACAAATGTAGATGGCATATCGACAATAGATTGTTTATTTGAATCTATATCAGCATTTTCTACGTGTGGATTATCCTGTTCAGCAACTATTCATTTAGGAGTATGGTCAAGGATAGCATTAATAATTACAATGTTTATTGGACGGGTAGGTCCGGTATCGCTTGTATATGCGTTAACAACTAATAGTGATAATGAAAAATCGACAAAGGTTTTACCTGAAGGAAGAATTATAGTTGGATAAAAATAAGAAATCCCGGAGAGAATAAAATATCTTTCCGGGATTTCTTATATTTTTTTATATTTAAAATATTTAAATATAAATATTATATAATTAAACGGTACCGTAAAAGCTATTTACGGTACCGCACTTTTTGCGTTTATGTTTTAATTAAGTGCGAATTAGTAAAATATTATTAAAATAAGTTAGTATTATTCACGTTTAATCTCATTAAAATTGATTTCACCGTGCATGGATTCAAATTCATAAATACATCTTCTAACTAAAAATTCAAGTTGTTTGTTAATAGTTCTGCCTTCATATTCAGAGATATAAGCTAACTTATCAAGCATAATTCTATTAATTCTCATCGTATATCTAGGTAAATTATCTTTCAAATAAACCACCTCCTTTAAAAAAAGATTTATAAAAATTTAAAATTATTATTGACGTAATTATAATGTTATATTATAATTAAATATGTAATTGACGCAGTTGTGACGCAAATATGACGCAATAAGTTCGTTAATATTTAGCTAATTCGCTCAATATGTTGATAAATATTAAGCGTGCACTTAAATCACAAAAACATCAATTACTTTCACATATTTTACTATAGAACACATCCTACACATATAATTCCATCCGACCAAAACAAAAAGCATAGGGAAATTAATCCCTATGCTTTTCGTTTTGCCGGACAGTAAAGTTCACGTATAATTATATGCGTGCGGAAAAATACAATACTGTCACAGCAAGCGGCACGTCAGTGTACGCGTACAAAAAATAAAAAAAAAATATTGGATATAATTATATTGCGGTATAAAGCGTTATGGAAACAGCAAAATAACCTAATTTTTATAACGAAATACACTGAGCCTGTGCCTATTCCCTTTAGAACCAACGGTCCGTTAATATTTCTTATTAGTATAAAATATAATACGAATTTACAATTTAGACATATTTTTTATACAAGATAATGGTAACATAAATAAACTAAAATTGTTCACAAAAAAAATTGGATTTTATGGGAGATTGGTTGAATTTCTTCCGATAAAATAATAAAACTATAATTTATGGGCAATATGTATAAGAAATATGAGTATAAATTATGGCATAAGCTATGTGAAATTTAGTTGCAAGCCTTTTTGAAATGTGATAAGATTTATAATTAAAATAGACTATATTAATAGTTTATATTTTTTATATTAAATAAATCACGGAGAAGTGTTTATAATGAAAATTTCAACAAAAGGAAGATATGGAGTACGTTTTATGTTAGATTTAGCGGTAAATGCCATGGACCGTCCTATACCGTTAAAAGAAATAGCAAAAAGGCAGGAAATAAGCGATAAATATTTAGAACAAATAGTAATTATATTAGGTAGATCTGGATTAGTAAAAAGTGTGCGAGGAGCTCAAGGGGGATATATATTAGCAAAAGATCCTCAGGAAATATCAGTAGGACAAATTTTACGATCATTAGAGGGTTCATTAGCTCCTGTTGACTGCGTTGATTGTGAAGGAAAAGATTGTCCGCGTGCTGATAAATGCGTAACATTAGGAGTATGGACAAAAATACGCAAAGCTATAGAAGATGTAGTGGATAATACATATTTATCCGAACTAGTTCAAGAATATCAGGATAGTATGAAATCATGTGATAGTTTAGCATAATTTTAAAGGAATTATACCATAGCGATTTAAATTACATAGTTTATTATAATTAAAGCTTATATTATATGATTTTTTTCATTTTTATAAATCTATAGTTTAATTTTATTTAGAGCACTAAGGGATAATTTTAATATTATTCTTAAAATAATACAGTATAAAAAATACCTGATACCTGATAAATG
>CALWVB010000098.1 GCA_944384895.1 uncultured Clostridia bacterium
CCAGCTTCAGGCAGAGGGCAGAGAGCGAAACCAGCCGAGACAGAGAAAGAAATCCTTTGACAGAGACAGCCGATAGATACGAAAAACCGCCGCTATGGTATTACCCATACACGGCGGCATACATACAGAGATTATATTGGCTCTATAAGTTGGCGGTGTGGTAAATTTTAAAACTCCAATAAATACAGATAAGAATCTCTATCTGGATATTCGTAACGAAAAGGCAGATTTTCTTTCGTGATTTTTCTAAACCCAGCCTTTTCATAAAAGCGATGTGAAGTTGTGGCAACAGAAGGTGTATCCAGCAAAACCCGCTTATACTTTTCATCTTTTAGAAAGGCAATCAGTTTCTCATATAAAGCATATCCTATTTTTCGATTGCGCCAATCGCTCCTAACAAAAAATTTCTTTAATACAGCATTTCCGCTTCCATAGTTCATAAAGGCGATTGTGCCGATTACTTTGTCTTTTTCCACCGCTATCCAAAATGCACCGCCGTTCTTTTCGTAATATAATGGCACATCTAAAAGGTCAGGTTGTTCTTCAATGGTCAGATTAATTTTTGCTTCACTGTTCTGAATATGCAAAATTAAGTCTATAACCTGCTGTTTGTATATATCTTGATACTTGATTATTTCCATATATTCACTCACTTAGATTTCTATTTCATTTTTTAATGGCGGTTATCTGTAAATCCTTTGCGTTGATGAGCGTTTCCTGTTTGCACTTCGGACAGTACATAGGAAAGTTTTTTATCTCAGTATCTTCTCTGATTTTATCGCGTGTCTTTCTTCCGCAAATAGGGCAAAGCAACCGCTCTGTTTGAGTTCTCATTGATGTTTTTCTCCAATCATCATAATCCAATGCTGATTAAAGTAGAGTTCCCCATTTTTTGGGTAAGGCTTAAAACCTGTTAAGCCATTTCCGTTTATTTCATCTGTCATTCGTTTCGATATATCTGCGGATATTTCCGCTGGCGTATTTGTAAGAGCCAGCCAAGAAGACAATGAAACGGGGAGTTCCGTACAATCCATTGTTGTGATTGTCAAGCAATTCTCTCGGAACATTTCTGTAAATTCTTCCTCGCTCAAATTGCATATATGTGATGGATCACGCAGAGTTTCTATTTCATCTTCCGTACTGCGCAAGGCTTCTTCGGCTGCTTCCATATCAATGACAACTAACTTTCCACCTGTTTTCAAAACCCTTGCCATTTCTGAAAAGCAGAGTTTTGGATTAGAAAAGTGGTGAAAAGCAAGACGAGAGATTACAATGTTAAAGCAGTTATTTGAAAACGGTAATCTTTCGGCGTCACCTTGCACAAAGTCTATATTCCAAAGTCCTTGTTTTTGGGCTTCGTCTTTTCCAACAGCAAGCATAGCGGTTGTCATATCAAGGCAAGTCACATTTTTCACAAATGGAGCGAAAGAACGCCCGCAGATACAAGTCCCTGCCGCTACCTCCAAAACGGTATCTGACCTTTGGGGATTGATACACGAAACCATATGTTCCAAATATTCTTTCTTTGTAAAGTTCATTGACTTTGTCTCAAAGTTCTTTGCCTGCATGGTAAAGGATTTTTGTATTGTTACGGCATTTGATGAAGTCATAAGGCTGTTCCTTTCTTCGGCACAAAAAATGAGGATATATCAGCCTTTTCCAGTGTGAGCAACTGCACCTTTTTCTCAATGCCGCCTGCATAGCCCGTTAAGCTGCCGTTTGTGCCGACAACACGATGGCAGGGAATAATAATTGAAATCGGATTGTGCCCAACAGCACCGCCGACTGCCTGTGCCGACATTTTTTCAATTCTTTTTTTCTCAGCGAGCGTCCTTGCAATTTCACCGTAAGTTGTTGTTTCACCATAAGGAATTTCACAGAGAATTTGCCATACTGCTTTGCGGAAGTCGCTGCCGACCGGCGCAAGTCTCAGTTCAGCGGCAAGAGGCTTTTCACCTGCAAAATAACGGTCAAGCCATTTCCTTGTCTGCTCGAAGATAGCTGTATCGTTCTTTTCAAGCATCTCGCCTTGAACAGAGCCGAGGAAATACTTTTGTCCCTCCATCCAAAGACCTATGAGTGCGCTGTTTTTTTCTGCAAGCAAAATATTTCCAATGGGCGAATGATAATGCGTTGTATATATCATAAAATGCTCCTCACTGATTGTTCTCTTGACGGTTTAAATACTTTGCGGTATATCAACAGACGGCAAAGCATTTTCCGCATAAATCCTGTTCTATACCAGTTCTTTTTTTCATAATCTCTTTTTGTTACGGTAACAGCTTTCTGTATCAACAATATCTTTTCTCTGCATACCGACTTGCCATAAAGCCCCCTGCAAAGCTTTGGCAGGGCAGGCTCTTACACAAAGCGCACAATCGCCGCACCTTGAACAGGTCACAGCTTCATTCGTAATAAGCGGAGCCATACGTTAAAACAGAAGAAAGGCGTATGGCGCAGCCGTATTGCTCGGTAACCAGCAAACAATTTTTACCTATCCAACCAATTCCGGCTCTTGTGGCAACTGTTTTATGCGCAAGGCAGTAATACGGTCTGCGCTTACTTTTACAGCATTTGTGGTTTGCGCAAAGGCTTCATAGCCCTTACTTTTTAGAAATTCCTCCCCGGCAGAGACAATTTCATTCAGTTTATTGTTTAGTGCCCAATACATTCTATAATACTCTCTTGTTGGCCCATCCTGCAAGTCTTTGACAATTTTTTTCGGTATAGGAACCGCCACCGATACGCCATAGGGAAATTTACAATTTTCTACCTGCGACATATCTCCAACGCCGACTAATACAGCGCCTTGACCATATAACAGGTTTTTTAAATTTTCTGTCAGTTCCATAGCAGCTTCTTTTCCATGCCGTTCAGCAATCCCATTTGCAAAATTTTAAATCGACGTGCCTGTAATCTTTCATAACAACGCCTTCTTGTTTGAGCAAGTCATACTGCTCCGCCCAGCCGGGTGCAAGTCTGCCCGCATGATTTACAACTCTGTGGCAGGGGTATTTTCCGTAAAACTGCGCCATACTAAGAACCTTTCCGACAAGCCTTGCGTTTTTGTCTCTGCCGATAAGCCTTGCAATCTGACCGTATGTAGCGACTTTTCCCTCGGGTATTTCCTCTACAACAGATAAAACCTCATAAATTAAATCTTCATCTAAAATCCGTTTCATTTTTATAATGCTGTTCCTTTAGTAGGTACAAATAGATGCTCCATATTAACGCTCTCTAATTTTAAAAGCTCCTTTTTTATGTTTATACCGCCTGCATAACCCGTCAAGCTGCCGTTTGTGCCGACAACTCTATGGCAGGGAACAATAATCGAAATTTCATTGTGCCCCACAGCGCCGCCAACAGCCTGCGCCGACATTTGCTTTAAGCCCCTTTCTTCTGCGATTTGCTTTGCGATTTCGCCGTAAGTAGTTGTTTTTCCGTAGGGGATTTCCGTAAGAATCTTCCATACAGAAAGCTGAAACGGCGTTCCAATCATATGGATAGGCGGCATAAAATCAGGCTTCCTGCCCAAAAAATAAATGTCAAGCCAACGCTTTACTTCGCAGAATATAGGCGTTTCTCTTTCTTTGTGTTCGGGGTCAAGGCTCAGAGCATAAAATTTTTCGTCTTTAAACCAAAGTCCTGTCAAGCCAATTTCATCACAGGCGAGAAGAATTTCACCGACTGGGGATTGATATTTTGTTGTATATTGCATAGTTAACCTAACCTCCGAAAAATTCGTTGGAGTCCGCAGGAGCGCCCTGCCGTTCCGTCATGGTATAGCTGCGAATCGGTGTTACCACAGTGATTTTATAGTCGGCAAAATCGTGCTCTCTTCCATGTTTCTGACTCATGCGGTGCGCCATCCTGTTACGCCACTTTGCAACGCTTTCTTCGCTGTCCCATACCGACATACTCAGCAGCTTTCCTTCCACTGCAAGAGAGGAAAATCGCTCAGAGCGAATGAAGCCTTCCGCTTCAGAAAGCGCTGATTTAAGCCCGGCCGCCTGCGCAAGATAATCCTCAGCTTTTCCGCTTTTTAAAGTTACCTCAAATAAGACAATTACCATTTTACTGCCTCCACATTTCTCTCATACAGATTTTACACGGTCTGTATCCGTCCGCTAACGCTTCCTTAATCGTATCGTAAAACACCATATTTTTTTCTAACGGCACTTTAGACGAACAACCGGGATTACAAACAATTTTTGTGCTTTTCACCGCAAGATAAAACTTGCCGGTATAGCTTTTGTCTCGCCTTTGACAAATCTCAATTTTTTCTTCTCGTGTCATTATTCGTTCCTTTCTTTGCTTTCGGTGCATAATCCTTCATTTCAGGTATTGCGCCGCCTGCCACTGCCCAAAAGTACAGGCTTGCCACACTGCAATAAGGGCTTAATCGTCTGCGGTATTTTTCAAAAAGTTTTCGGTCAATTTTCCTATGATGATACACCATACGCATACCACGCAGAATCGCCAAATCACCGTAACTCAACACATTCGGTCTTTGCATACAAAAAAGCAAAATCATTTTGGCAGTCCAAACACCAATCCCTTTTAGCCCTGACAATTCGGTTATTACTTCATCATCTGATTTATTCCAAATGCCCTGTAAATCAAAAGTACCGTTTTTTACTTTCACAGCAAAATCCGTAATATACTCTGCTTTTTTAAAAGTCATTCCGAAAGACTGTAATCGGTCTATTCCAGCGGCAAGAATGGTATCAGCAATCACAACGCCAAAATCATCTTGCATTCTCTGCCAGATTGTTGCCTGCGCTTTTGTAGAAATCTGCTGACCGGTGATATGGTGAACAATCGAAGAAAACAAGTCGCTGTCAATTCCACGCTCAATTTTTCCGATTTTATCAATCACTTCCGCAAGACGTTTATCTTTTTGCTTTAAATATTCGATTGCGCTTTCATCGTACTGAAAATACACGCTTGCTCCACCTCCTGTCTTGACTTAGCGATTGACCGACAATATAATAATATCATAATTCAAGACCCTGTAATATTAAAATATCGCCTGAAATTATCACAATATATTCAGAAAAGGAAAACTAAAATGAAAAATGCGCAAAAGTACTATATAAACTCCGTCAATTTAAATGCAGGCTCGGATTTTCCTTATCTTGTGCTGGATGTAATCAACGACCAAAGTTATCCAAGAAACCCCGGCTTTCAGGTTATGCACTGGCACGAGGATTTACAGTTTATTTATGTACTTGATGGCGAAATCGAAATAAAAACGTTAGATACATCCGCACGGATAAATAAGGACAGTGGTATTTTTATCAATAAAAATGTGATACACCTTGTTAATAAAAAAACTCCTTCCTGTCACTACAATAGTTTTGTTTTTCCTGACTATTTCCTTAAATTCTATTTTGGCAGCCCTGCGACCGCTTTTGTTGAACGTATTGCTGGGAAAGAGGAATTGCCGATTTGCTGCTTTCCAAAGGCAATGGATTGGTGCGAACCTATTTTATCTGCTCTTTCCCGTCTTGCAGACCTTGAAAACAGAAAAACTGAATTTTACGCTTATGAAGTGCTTTGCCTACTCTCAACACTTTGGCTTGAAGTGTGCCGAAACATTCGGTTGCCGGACAAAAATGCAGATACCGTTATGAGCGCTCGTATGCAAAAATTTTTGCAGTATATCAGCGAACATTACGGAGAGGATATTTCTCTTGATAGGCTGGCGGAGAGTGCAAATGTCAGCAAATCGGAATGTTTGCGGTGCTTTAAGACAAGTATGCAGACAACTCCTTACAAATATTTGACAGAATACAGGCTTTCTAAGGCAGCCGAGCTTCTGAAAAACTCTGATGAGCCGATAGGCACGATTGCCGGCTGCGTAGGATTTCGGCAAATTAGTCATTTTGGGAAATGCTTTAAAGAAAAGACAGGGTTTTCACCGAGGGATTATCGAAAGAAAAAGGTAACGCTTTTAGAAACATAAAAGCTGGTTAAAAGCCTATTCCTAACATCAAAAGCAGAGCAGGTAAGGAAATATCCCTATCTGCTCTGCTTCTGTGCTCATAAGCGTTACATTAGTTGTAAATTAATTCGCTATTTACAATTTCCATAGCACACGCCCGTATGTTATTCATTCGCCCTGTCCATACTACGGCATTCTCTGCCTTTAGCTGCTCTGCGATACCCTGCGCTCGTTTCATCTGTTCTGTAAGCGTTTCAAAGCGTTCCTGCGCCTGTCTGTCAATGTTGGCAAGGTAACTATTCAGCCTGCCACTTGTGTGTAAGCTGGTATATGTGCCTTTTTGATATTCTTTCAGATACCGCAAGTGTCGTTGTCCCCAAATACCGATAGTCCGTTCTTCTTCGGCTGATGAAGTAAGACAAGGAATATAATAATCTCCTTGCAGTTCATACCACAGACCATTTTTATCATAGTAAATGTACTTGTCCATTGAAAAATCCTCCAGTATAATATATTCGCACATACATCACAGTTCTCCATTGCCACACTTTATTATATCCTGTTATCTGATTTTCATGCCCTTGCATTTGCCCTTATGAGCAACGAGGGAAAGGGTAAACTTTTGTGTAACTGTATAAAGAGATAAGGCGGACACATTGCGATAAATCCTTTATTTTCATGGCTTCTGGATGGTTTTATTAAAGCTATGTGAGCTTCAGTAACCACTTATAAAATCGTGGTTTTAAATTATTATTTTAAAAAATTGAATAAAGCGAGCTAATGACAAAAGATTTATCGAGATTTACATAACTTCCTGCGTTATAATTTGTTTATGAATGACGGGGATAGTTATATTAATCTAAATTACACAAAAGACTATAGAAATATTTATAACTATAAACATATTAGCTTGCGTTAACGTACAATAGGGGCGCCTGCGTGCAGCCATATAAAATATGGCTGCTTTACGCAAAATAATTTTTTAAATAATATGCTGAGAGCATTTAAAAATGCCTATTTCTATATATTCATCTCAATCTACTTTATACTAAATTATTTTGCTTTTAGCGCATCTTATAGATGCGCTGCGCAGGCGCCCCATTTATGCGGTACTTTTCTTGAATAATATCTTATTATGATTGGTTTTTATATATTTATTGTTATATGCATTTATATTATCTTTGTATAAACAATACAGCTAATAGAATTTTTAAGTATAATAAAAAACTGCCGAAAAAATATCAGCCAATGGCATATTTAAGTATAGTTATTGCCGAGGGAAGATTGAATAGATATCATGATATATATGATATAGTAAATATTTCAATATATACCATGTTTAATTTATAATTTTCTATATAAGTAAATTTGAAATATTATACATAAAATTTACTGTATTGTCTAAAATATACTTGAAACTTATAATTAAGGGAGAGTATATTAAAATGGATATATTAAAATGTGTAAAAATACGCAATATAATTGGCAGACAAATTTTTGATTCCAGAGGTACGCCTACAGTTGAAGCAGAAGTAATCTTAGAAAATGGTGTAAGAGGTGTAGCAGCAGCACCATCTGGAGCATCAACTGGTATGTTTGAAGCATGTGAATTAAGAGATAATATAAAAGAGGATTATAACGGCAAAGGTGTATTAAAAGCTGTAAATAATATAAACCAAACAATTGCTAAAGCTTTAGGTGGCAGGGCAATACACAGCCAGCAGCAGTTTGATGAACATCTTATTAAATTAGATGGTACTGATAATAAAACAAATCTTGGCGCTAATGCAATTTTAGCAGTATCTTTAGCATGCGCTAAAGCTGCGGCTAATGCATACGGCCTTGAATTATTCCAATATATAGGCGGTATTAATGCAGTTACTATGCCGGTTCCTATGATGAATATATTAAATGGCGGCGCACATGCAAATAATAATATAGATATCCAGGAATTTATGATTATGCCAGTTGGTGCACAGACATTTTTTAGTGCTATGAAAATGGGGACAGAAGTTTATCAGAGTTTAGGTAAAGTTATAAAAGGCCGCGGTCTATCTACAGCAGTTGGAGATGAAGGCGGATATGCTCCTACTTTAGAAAGCGATGAACAGGCTATTGAACTTATTATGGAAGCTATTGAAAAGGCTGGATATAAACCAGGAAAAGATTTAAAAATCGCTTTAGATGCTGCTACCAGCGAATGGTATACAGATAATGGGTATATATTCCCTAAAAAGAATAAAAAAACAAGTCAATCTGAATTAATTGATTATTTTAAAAATTTAACTGAAAAATATCCAGTTATTTCAATTGAAGATCCATTAGCAGAAGAAGATTTTGATGGTTTTACTAAAATAACAAATCAAATAGGCTCAAAAGTACAAATTGTAGGCGATGATTTATTTGTTACTAATCCTAAACGTTTACAAAAAGGTATTGATAATATGAGTGCAAATGCTATTTTAATTAAACCTAATCAAATAGGTACTTTGTCCGAAACAATGCAGGCAGTATGTCTTGCTAAACGCAATGGTTATAACACTATTTTATCTCATAGAAGCGGTGAAACTGAAGATACATCCATTGCTGATATTGCAGTTGGACTTAATGCTGGACAAATTAAAACCGGCGCTACAGCAAGAACTGACAGGGTATGTAAATATAACAGGTTATTGAGAATTGAAGAGATGCTCGGCAATGCTTCACAATATCATGGCGAGATATTATAATAGACTGATATAAATATAAAAACTCCCTCTTAAATCGATCATTATTTTAAGAGGGAGTTTTATTTATTGATGATATCCTAATTTTACTAAAAATGAACGAAGCAACTGATAATTTTGTTTTAATTCATCTGACAAAGCTTCATAGCTTTCCTTTTGAACTAACGGATATTCTGTATGCTGATGAGAATCCATAACATTTTGCCAATCATTATGTTCTAAATACCATGAATTAAGCGGTAAAAGGTATGCGCAATCGTCATGTTCATAACCTTCAGGACAAAGAGCTATATAATATTCTTTTTCAAAATCTAAATTTCTTTTATTGTTTCCAATAGAACTGATAAGTATCATTATATAAAAATATAAAATACAAAAAAGGATATGACGTACTTATAAGCCATATCCTTGTATATTTTTGTATATTTTTATATATTATTTTATAAATTTATCATGTACAGCTACAACTGCTCTATCAGCATCTTTTAAATCAATTAATACAGAAATTTTTATTTCACTTGTAGAAATCATTTGTATATTTATATTTGATTCAAACATAGCTTCAAACATCTTAGAAGCAACTCCTGGATGTGTTTCCATACCAGCGCCAACAACTGAAATTTTTGCTACATTTTCATCCAATTTAATTTCTGTTTCATCATTAAAATTAAGACTATCTTTTAAAATTTCAACTGCAAGCTTACCCTGACTTTTTGGCACGGTAAACGCTATATCTTTTTTACCATCATGTCCAATAGACTGCAATATAATATCAACATTAATTTTCTTTTGAGCTAATTTTGAAAAAATCTTAAATGCTATACCAGGAGTATCCGGTACCTTAGTTATAGCTATTCTAGCACAATCTGTATCTTTAGCAACACCTTTTATGAGCATCTTTTCCAATTTAGCGACCTCCTTAACCTTTGTTCCCGGTACATTTTCAAGACTTGAACGTACCTCTAAATCAACATTGTATTTTTTAGCCATCTCAACTGAACGATTATGTAATACCTGTGCACCTAAAGTAGCTAATTCCAACATTTCATCAAACGTTATTTCATCAAGCTTTTTTGCATTAGGTACTTTTCGAGGATCAGCTGTATATACACCGTCAACATCGGTAAAAATCTGACAACAATCAGCTTTTAACGCTGCTGCAATAGCTACAGCGCTTGTATCTGAACCGCCTCTTCCAAGAGTTGATATATCATCATATCTATTAAGGCCCTGAAATCCTGCTACAATAACTATATTCTTTTTACCGATTTCATTAAATAATCTATCAGTATCAATTCTTTTAATCCTTGCATTGCTATGGGTAGAATCAGTTACAAAACCAGCTTGCCATCCTAATAAAGATATAACCGGATAACCTAATTTTTCAATAGCCATAGCAAGTAAAGATATAGATATCTGTTCTCCAGATGAAAGCAGCATATCCATTTCTCTCTTGGATGCATCCGGATTAATTTCCTGAGCTTTTGCAATTAAATCATCAGTTGTATCGCCTTGTGCTGATACTACTGCAACCACATTATTACCTTTATTATATTCGTCTGTAATAATGCGGGCTACATTAAATATCCTTTCAGCATTAGCAACCGATGTGCCGCCAAATTTCTGAACTATAAGGCCCATATATTTTATTACCTCCAAAAAGTATTATCAATAAAAAGCAAACATAGTAATTAGTATATTTAACCAGTATATAATAAAAATAAATAATTATCAATATTAATCAATAAATTTAGCGCCTTCTTGATCACAATCAAGCATTATTATGCTCCATCCGTATATTCCACGTTCTTCAAGCATAATCTTAGCTATAGGAGCAAAATCCTGAGCATTCGAATCTATTATAGCCATAATAGTAGGCCCGGCTCCGCTTAAATATACGCCGTATGCTCCTAATTCATAACATATTTCCATAGCGTCTTTACCGCCTGGAATTAATTCAAGCCTTTTAGGCTGATGCAATTTATCATCTACAGCTATTTTAAGACAATCAAGTTCACCAGAAAATAATGCCGCAGTCATAAGGGCGGTTCGTGATAAATTAAATACTGCTTCACGCCTTGTAACCGAATGAGGGAGTATTTTTCTAGCCTGCTCGGTACTCATTTCAAAATCAGGAATTAACGCTGCAAAGCGCATATTATCTGATACCGGTACGCTTATACTCCATACTTTGTTATCTTCCATAACAGAAGTAACAAGACCTCCTAACAGCGCCGGAGCAATATTGTCCGGATGGCCTTCCATATCAGCCGCCAGTGTTAAAATATCCTGTCTTTGCAAAGGATTTCCAAGCAATGCATTAGCTCCTAACAGTCCGCCTATTATACAAGCTGAACTGCTTCCAAGACCCCTTGTCATGGGTATATTATTAATTTGCCTTATTTTCATTCCATAAAAAGGCCGCCCACATAAATTATATAAATGCTTTGCATTTATATATATCATGTTATCCTTGCCGGTTGGTATAACCGTATCGTCAAGGGAAGCGATATCACAGCCTTCGGTTTCTTGCATATGCACTTCATTATACATTTTTAAAGCTAAACCTAAGGCATCAAAACCAGGACCTAAATTAGCGCTGGTTGCAGGGATTTTTATTTTTACCATAAACTCATCCTGTCAAAAATATTAATAATCAAAAATCCTAATATTACCTATTACAGAAGCGCCGCTGTTTTCAAATATTCTGATACGCTGGTTTAATACAAGCTCTGTATCTTCATTTGTTACAAAAGCTACTTCGCCTGCTGGTTCAGCTTCCCTATGCAGCCTTTGTATATCATTTCCGAATATTTCTTTTGCTTTATCATATGCTGCATTTGCATCCGGCGACATCGCACGTATATAAAATTTCACTTTATTTTCACGGTAATCGGCTACATAATCCTGAGAACCGCTTTCCCAGAATAAATATTTTCTTGCTTTTATATGTTTTACACAATCTATAACATCAGCTACAACCGCGCTGGCTGTAGGCATTTTTCCCGCGCCTCTGCCATAAAATACAACATCGCCAATAGCGTCGCCGCGGACAAGTATAGCATTAAATACATCTTCAACACCTGCTAACTGTCCTCCAATATGGACTATACCAGGCGATACCATTAACGTTACTCTGCCGTCATCTAATTTTTTACAGCGTCCAATCAGCTTAATAACGCCGCCCCAATTAGATGCGTATTCAACATCTTCAAGTGTTATTTTACTAATACCTTCTGTATAGCATTGATTTGGATATACATGTTTTCCAAATGCTAATGAAGCTAATATACATATTTTACGGCACGCATCATCACCATTGATATCTGCTGATGGATCGCGTTCAGCATAACCTAAACTTTGAGCTAAACTTAAAGCCTTATCAAACGGCATTTGTTCTCTTATCATTTTTGTGAGAATAAAATTAGTAGTACCATTTAATATGCCGGCAATTTCATATACTTCATTTGCTGCAAGACATTGGTCAAGCGGACGCAAAATAGGGATGCCGCCGCCTACGCTTGCTTCAAATAAAAAATTAAGATTATTTTCTTTTGCTATTTTTAATAGTTCGTCGCCTTTTTCTGCTACAAGCTCTTTATTTGACGTTGCTACACTTTTTCCTGCTAATAAACATGTTTTTACAAATTCATATGAAGGATTCAGTCCACCTAAACATTCTACAACTATTTTAACATCGTCATCATTTTCAATAATAGAAAAATCCTTTATAAATCTGTCAGCATATGGGCTGTCTGGAAAATCTCTTAAATCAAGTATATATTTTATATTAATTTCTTCTCCAGCTTTATGAACGATACTTTCATGATTTTTTGTAAGTACTTCAACAACACCTGAACCTACTGTTCCATGGCCCATTAAAGCTATTGATATCATATTGCTGCACCACCTTAGCCTATATTAAAAATTTTCTGTTTATTATTAATTATTCATTAATATAATACACATATTGTCGATATCAGTCAGATTTTATTATACATCAAAATATAATTTAGCGCAACAAAGTTTTAATATGAATTGATTTATTATTAATCTGTAAATTTTTTAATAAATAGTCTTAACTTAAAATATTTATTATTGTAATTGATTATTGGTAGTATTTACCTATCAATAATATTAATAGTGTATAAAAAAGAAATGGAGGTATTATATGACGGTTAGTAAGCGTAAGGATTTTATAATAAATATAATTTATTTTGCAATAATTATAGCTATTATTTTTTTAATCCTTAAATATTTATTTAGATGGATACTTCCATTTATTATTGCATTTGTTATTGCATTTATTATTCAAAAGCCTATTGTATGGCTGCACAAAAAAACTAAATGGAACCAAAGACTCTGCGCTGTATTATTATCTGTACTAACTATTATACTTGTCTTAGGATTATTTTCTTACCTGTCATTTTTATTAATAGATGAAGCGGTAGAATTGTGTAAAGGATTACCTCAGATGGTAACTGATTTTATGCCTGCTTTATCTGAAAGCCTGCAAAACACTTTTAACGGTATTATATCCTGGCTGCCTGATGAAGCGGAAGCTTTTATAAATAATTTCAGCAGTGATATATCAACTCAAATAACAGCATCTGTAGGAAATATTGCCGCGTCTGTCACCGGATGGGTAGCATCCTTAGCAAGTAAGCTTCCAGGTATACTTATCGCATTTATTGTAACAATTATCGCTACTGTGTTTACCAGTATGGATTACCGTAAAATTGCAGATTTTTTACGCCGTCAGGTTCCAAAACGCTTTCATCCTATCCTTAACAGTACAAAAGAAGTATTTGTTTCTACTATTCTTAAATTTATAAAAGCTTATTTAATCTTAATGGTTTTGATGTTTATTGAATTATTAATACTTCTTGGTATAACTGATATAATCACCGGGCAGATACCTTATCTTATATTAGTATGCGCGCTAACGGCAGTTGTCGACGTTCTTCCTATATTAGGTACTGGAACAGTATTAATCCCTTGGTCTCTTATAGCTTTAATAATGGGAAACTGGCAATTATCTATATGCCTTGCTGTATCATATATAATCGTTGCTATTGTAAGGAATTTCCTTGAACCTAAAATAATTGGTCAATCTATTGGCCTTCATCCTTTAGTTACCCTATTCTGTATGTATTTTGGTTTAAAAATATTAGGCTTTGTCGGTATGATCGGAGTCCCGCTTATTGTTATTACTATTGTTAAAATACAGGAAACAGGTAAAATAAAAATATTTAAATAAATGCAATAAGCCAAAACCACCCCTAAGATAGATGGTATAAACAAGACCTATAAAGTCTTAATAAGCCAGCGCCTAATAAATAGCGCTGGCTTTCATTTTATTCAAACTGCAAGCGGTATGATTACTTGCTGTCCTTAAAAGAGTCGCTATACTTTTAACTCAAACTATCTTTAATTTAATCTTGCTTATCTTATACTCAAATATTCTTTTTTTGTTGTATCGATTCCAACTGTAATTACATAATATCCTTCTGCCCAGAAATCTCTGTTCCCAAATTTGTATTTTAAATTTGCATGTCTTTCGAATATCATCATAGTGCTTTTTTCCTTCAGATATCTCATTCAACTTGTCATACTCATTTTTGGTGGGATACTAACCATGAAGTGTATATGGTCTAACATCATATTCTCTTTTATGCTTTCTGCTCCTTTCCATTTACAAAAATCTATAATTATTCCCCATATATCTTTTCATAGTTTATTGTATATTATTTTTCTCCTGTATTTTGGTGTAAATGCTGTATCATCCTAAATCATGCAATATCATATTAAATAAAACATTTATGGTTGCGTTACCGTAAAAAAGTGGGGCGCCTGCGTGCAGCCATATGAAATATGGCTGCTTTACGCAAAATAATTTATTATATTAAAGATGCTGGATTTTGAGGAAATACTAGTTTCTTATTTTAGCTCAGCTTTCGTATTAACAATTTATTTTGCGTCCCAGCGCATCCAAAGGATGCGCTTCGCAGGCGCCCCACTTAAACGGTACCTTTACCTTGTCTGTTGCTTTTTTATTTTAGTTTTATTATTTTTTCTTTTTTCTAGAACAATTTCCTTTTACTTTGCAAATGCTATACTGTTCTGAATCACATACTTTCCCATAGGGAAAGGTCATATGAAACATGATTTTTTTTAGTATATCCACGGTTTTGAACTGTTTAGATTACTATCGGTAATACTTCGTAATACTGGCAATTTCATGCTGTATGTGCTATGCTGTTTGACATAAGCAACATCCTTTTCCTTTGTTTTTGTGGCTTGAACAATCACCTTTATTCTGTAAAGTATATTGCTTTGCTTAAGCTTTATCATAACCATTATTTTAACTCTTTTTTAGACCCTTCCGCTTCCTATAAAATATTAATATTAAAAGGCCCCGTACTTATTTTGTACGAGGCCTTTATTTTAAATTATATATAAATTATTCAACTGGTTTTACATATTGGCTGCTTACAAATCCAATTACACCATTATATGAAATCTTATACCAGCCATCAGTTTTAGCTAATACATCAAATGTTTGATTTTCTGTACCGCTGATATTACCAACTTTATTATATGCTGAACTTGGTCCGCTTCTCATATTCAAATAATCGTCTACTCCATTAGTAGTAGCTTTAAATTTATCATCCTGCAGAGTAAGCACATATTTATCTGAACCAATTACCCATCCTGTTATACCATTATAAGTAATTTTCATAAATCCAGTTGATTCATTTCTTTCAATTACTTCATAATCAACATGTTCAGTAATAACAGCAAGAGCACTATAAGAAGCAGATGGACCTGAACGTAAGGTTATAGAATTGGTTGTATCTCTCATCATAACATAGAGACCAGTTTTTGACTGGATAGGTTCATTTACTGGAGGAGTAGTTACAGTTGAAGTTCCATCATTAAAATTATCTATATAAGAACCGGAACTATAACCGATTTTACCGCCATAAGAAACTTTATACCAACCGTTTGTACCTTTGGCAAGTATTTTTATAGCTCTGCCTTCAGGTATAGTACCAATTGTTGAATATTCGGTAGAAGGGCCTTTTCTTATTCTTAATGCGCCGACATTATCCATAACATTGGCGGATATATCCAATGGAGTAAATATTGATACATATTCTGTAGTGCCGGCACACCAGCCTGTTAAATCATTATAATTAACCTTAACAAATTTAGTATCTTCATCCTGTTCAAGTATTGGTACTTCTACTCCAGGTTTTATAGCGCCAATCTGGTCATATTCAATGCTTGGTCCATTGCGAAGCCTTAAATTATAATCATCTTCAATTAACATTAAGAATCTGTCTTCAGCTGTAGGAGGCTGAGGATCAGTTATAGGCGGTTCACTGCTCGATGGTTCGGAAGACCATTCACTGGACGGAGCTTGTGATGGTTCCGAAGATGGTTCACTCGACGGAGCCGAAGACGGTTCACTGGACGGAGCCTGTGATGGTTCTGAAGACGGTTCGCTCGATGGAGCCGAAGACGGTTCACTGGACGGTGCCTGTGACGGTTCTGAAGATGGTTCACTCGATGGAGCCGAAGACGGTTCACTGGACGGTGCCTGTGATGGTTCCGATGACGGCTCGCTTGATGGAGTTGAAGACGGTTCACTGGACGGCGCCTGTGACGGTTCCGAGGACGGTTCACTCGATGGAGCCGATGATGGTTCTGAAGACGGCTCACTTGACGGAGTCGAGGATGGCTCGCTCGATGGAGTTGAGGACGGTTCAATTATAGGATCAGATGAAGTATTGTCTGAACCATCATTTTTATCAACAACATTTTCAATATACAAACCGGAACTAAAGCCAATATTACCGTTATATTCAACTTTATACCAGCCATTAGTACCTTGAGCAAGTACTTTTATATTTTGTCCTTCTGGAATAGTACCTAAAGATTCATATGATGTAGAAGGACCTGTTCTTATTCTTAATGCGCCAATATCATTCATAACATTAGCTGTTGCATCCATTGGTGTAAATATGGATACATATTCGGTAGTACCTGCACACCAGCCTGTCAAGCCATCATATGTAACTTGAATAAAGCCTGATAAACTGTCTTCTGCAAGTACAGGTAATTCAACTCCAGATGGTACAGCGCCTATTTGAGGATATTCTGTACCTGGTCCGGAACGAAGTCTTAATTTTTCATCAGTAAATACTAAAACAGCAAATTTGCCAGTTGTATCCATAGGTACCCCGCTTATTTCTGATGTCATACAATAACCGGAATATTGCGGATGATTTAAATATGTCCAGCCATTGTTTGTTTCATATTGTATGCTTGCTTCTTTATCAGTAATTGTACCTATCATCTGATATGAAGTATCCGGACCAGCATAAACTGTTATTGATTCATTTTTAGGCATAACTTTATTTCCTGCTGAATCCGAATTATATATTAATGCAATTTTACTGCCTTCACACCATCCGGTTACTTGTCCATTTGTTACCTTATACATTTGAGATGATTTATCATATGCAGAATAAGTAAACTGTGTACCCGGATCAATTCTTCCTAATATATTTGAGCTTGTACTGTTGATTTCATAAACATCTACTGCATTTACACCTGATATTGATATAGCATTGCCAGAAATAGGAGTTATTGTATCCTCATTGCCGTTTCCTGTTACTACAGATCCTGGATCGCCTGTATTAGCTGTTGTTGAGCCATCAGAATTTAATGTAACGCTTGATGTTGCAACTGCTGCTGCACCATCAAAAGAACAAAGCATCATTGGCTGCAAATTAGAACCAGAACTTATTGCAGAAGAATAGCCGGTAACTGTAGGAAGGCTTGTAGAAGCATTTGCTGAAATTGTCATTGTACCACTGAATGATTCCGGTGCAATTATATATATTGGCTGGTCTACTCTGAATACAGTACCAGCATATCCATCAGCTGTTCCAGAAGAAGATACATATGTTCCTTCAGGTGCTCCGTTTAAAGATATAGAGGCAAATGAGTTAAAGGAATTATCCTGTACATAAAATGGTCCTGCTATAAATTTAGAACCTTCTTTTTTAACTGCAAAATCTGTTCCTTTTGTGATTTCACTTCTATAATTATCTGCGCTTGTTGCAGTAAATGCATTTGCATTATTATTTCTAATAAACATACCTGCATTCCATACTCTGTATGCAGCGTCTTGATAAAGATTACTGCTTGCTACCTGATAATCAAGCGCTTTAATTATACTTGCATCAGCTGAGCCTGCTTGGAACCATACTGCTATCTGTGTTGCAGCATATGCTTCATATTGATTTTCTAATGCAAATGATGGAGACATACCCATTGATAATAAATCAGCGTTTACTGATTTATAGGATTCGTTATCATTTGATAAACCTAATGATATAATTCTTTGAATTTCAGGTGATATTGAAGCTCCGCTTTTGTGCATATCAGCAACATGAGGAACTATACCGTCATAATCAAATGAATATGCGATATTACCTGTAGAAGCTTCATGAAAATATGTAGTATTTATAGGAGTATTGCTAGCTGTTGCAAAATAAGCTATTTGGCCGTTGCTTCCGCTTTTATAACCTTTGCTGATTACTTTTCCATCAGATGAAGAAGCATTTACCTGCCTGTTTACACCTACTATACGATAAGCCTGTAATCTCTTAAGGGTACGGGAACCCCATGTGCTTATTTTAAACTGTCCGTCTGAAGTATTGCTTGCAAAAATAGAATTAACACCGTCAGCTTTTATTATTATCATAACATGCTGAGAAGTGGAATCGCCTGAATTACCATTCATATCGCCAAAGAAGATATCGCCTTCTCTAAGATTATCAAAATTAAAATTAGCATATGACTGGTATTTTGTACCGTTTACAGGAACTACTTGTATACCTCCGCGGCCGTCAGTAGTACCGCCGGCCTGGCAATATTTAAGCAAAGAACTTGCGCTTCTTGTAGTTGCTGATGAATTGGATATGCTATGATTCCAAAAATAAAATTCATCATTGCTTACATTACTATTGCCTGGAGCAAACTCTGCTCCTGCCGCTATACAATGAGATACAAAGCAGGTACAATTAGCTGTGCTATATGAATGTACCTGAGGATCGTCATTTCTTACATATAAATTACCGTTGCCGCCGGTCTGTGAATATGTTTTTGCATAATTCACTATGGCGTCCATTATATTTGCTCCCTCAGCAGTTAAATTACCGTTGTCATCTCTTACCCTTATATTTTCATAATTAGACGATGACATATCAGATAATGATATTGAAGCCGCTGATGTAGCAGGAGCTATAACAGTAGCAAAAGATACCATTAACATTAATGATAAAACAGTAGATATAACCTTCTTTGTTAATTTCACGTAATCGGCAATGCAGTATCTTTAATACTGCAATTCCCTTCTCTCCTTTCAACATATTATACTTTTTTGAATCCGCTAAACAGCCGTCAGCGTATTAGTAATCTTTTAATACGCATATAGCCTAAAATCTCCCATAAATAATTATATTAAAAGATTTATTACATAAAAATACTATTTAATACAATAATAGTAAATTTATGCTTTTTTTCCCATACATTTAAAATTATAACAAAAAGGTTACAAATTGCAACACTTTTAAATAAGAATGAAATTTCTTAAGAATTTTGGAAAAATTTGTCAATTATTGTCGTCGATTTATATCTCATTATGTTCTTTATAATCACTTATTTTAACAAAACAAATCCCTCTGCTTATATAAAACCAAATAAGCAGGGGGAATTTATTTTTAATTAAATTTCTATCGCTTTTTCCTATAATCAGGATAAACGTCGTTATTTATATTTTTTCTTTGAATTGGTACAGCCATTTTTGATGGTAATACAACAACTCCGCCAGAAGTCAGATATCCGCCTTCTGGAACGTCAATTTTAGGTGATCTTCTTCTTTTCTTTCTTACTACAATAAGAATTATCAAAATTATTAATAATAACACTATAAGTAAAGCTGCTCCAAATAAATAAATCGCATATATATTAATGCTTGTACCAGAGATCACGTTAATAGCTCCGTTTTCCATTACATCATCTCCTGCCTTATCTAATCTTTCATATTCGCATTGTGTATATTTATATTGTATTGGTTCCGTTCTTCCCAACGAATATACCGAAGCCTGTAAAAATACACTGTCTATAATTGTAAATGTATTAATAGGATTAAATGATGAAAAATTACTTTCTATTGTAATTGTATTATCAGGACCCAATATCTGTCCCTGAACTTCATTTATTTTATCAATAGTACCTTCAATTCTTAAATTGAGCATATTATCAGTCACACTGGTATAACTGGTATCTCCGATTAAATTATCAAAAGATGATTTAAGAGCATTAGCGCTGAATTGATCTTCATCTTTAAATTTAAAGGTTATTTGTTTTGTAAAAATATCACCGCTTATATGCGTTAATTCTATAAAAACATTTTTTACATAATTGCGGAAATCAGCTGTAAAATTAATGGATAACCGGCCATCTCTTGAAGTTAAATTCCATGCTCCGTTAATATTTTCCGTTACAGTATTATTACCTGAACCATTATTAGCTTTTATACTGCTTACTGCATATTCTTCATCATTTTCAATAATATATTTAATTTCTGATTGAAATGCTGAACTATCTATATCTTCATTAATATTTAATTCTAATATCATTGCATCATTTTCATCAATAACTTCATTTACCTGTAACGAACAATCTCTTTCCAATATATTGCTTGTGATATCTTCTATAGTTGAAAAATCGCCCTCAAATTCTACAGCAATAGTTCTATCATCTATCCAATCCATTGATATAATATTAGAATTGCTTCCATAAAGTTCTTCAATTAAAGTTTTCCCTTCCGGCGTTACATCGGATGTAAATAATACGGATATTTTTCTGTTCATACTTTTTGAAGAGATAATTGTACTGGATATTGTACATCCATCTAATTCCAATTTATCTCCTTTTTCAAAATTGATTGCTCCTGAAGCCACATTATATTCCTGACCATCTAAAATAACCTGCGTATCTCCATTTGCAGCATAAAAGTGCATATTTTTTAAGCTGTCTTCGGCATAATTTTGCACATGCTGGTCTCCTGCAATTTCCAGCCATCTAAGAAGCTGAACGGTTGTAAAATTTTCTGTTATACTGGTATAATTCCCAAGTTTACCTGTATTATATTTTATTTTAACTTCAGGAGTAAGATTAATACCTCCTAAATTAAGGATATCCTGAACCTTTTGTTCATATTCTTCTATACTATCGAATCTTATGTAACATTCAAACAAAAAATATTCTTCATTAACTGAACTCTCCGGCGGTTGAAATTCTATTAAATCGCTGTCAAGACCTCTCTCAATAGCTTCACTTATAATACTAGGAGCTAACACTTTGCGGCTTTCATATGGATATTCATAATACATACGTCTATATCCGCTGCCATCTTCATTTATAAGCAACTGAGTTTTTATCGGTATATTATTTTCACAGCCCGTTAACATTATCGCTAATATTATAAGTATACCTGCGATAATAAGACTTCTTATATATCTTTTCATTTGTATTTATTACTCCCCTGAATATAAAACCAAATTATAATAATTTTATCATATTTTGTAGACAAATAAAAGCAAATTATCCATTTTTAAGTTATGTTATTATTAATTTTCACGTAATGAATATTTTCAGTAACCTATTATAAATATTTTATAAATATATACTATTTCATTTTTTATAAATCTAAAAAAAATTATATTTAAATAATAATTATCACACAATAAATACAATATAGGACATATTTACGTTCATATATTAATAATATATTGAATTTTTATTAATATAATGCTAAAATCATATAAATAAATTGTCTAATTATAGAAATATATATACCATAAAATGTAATGGAGGGTTCTATGAAAAAACGTGAACGATGGTCAAACCGAATGACATTTATATTAGCTGCAGTTGGATCTGCGGTAGGTTTAGGGAATGCATGGCGTTTTCCTGGACAAGCTGCTGAAAATGGCGGCGGTACATTTTTAGTAGTTTATATTATTGCATTAATAACCGCTGGTTTTCCTTTATTATTAATGGAATTAACAATCGGACGAAAAATGCAGTTAGGCGCTCCAGGTACATTTAGAGGATTAAATAAAAAAATGGAATGGATAGGCTGGACAAGCGTAGGAACTGCTTTTATTATATGTTGCTATTATGCAGCTATTTTAGCCTGGGTATTAGTAATGATAGTAAAAGCATTTACTATTGCAGAACATCCTGATCCTGGAAGCATATTTAATAATGAAATTTTGCAAGCTTCACAAGGCCCTATGCAGCTTGACGGATTTTCAATCGGTGTATTAATTGCATTAATAATTGCTTGGATTATCATATATTTTTGTATCCGAAATGGTACGCAGTCTGTTGGAAAGGTTGCAAAAATTACTGTATTTATTTCTGCAGCTTTGCTTTTAATTATGGTAATAAACGGATTATTTTTAGATGGAGCTGCTATAGGATTAAAGGAATATTTAATACCACAATGGTCAAAATTCTTTGATTGGCATGTTTGGGTAGCCGCTTATGGACAGGTATTCTATAGCTTAAGTATTATGATGGCTATCATGATAACATATGGCTCTTTTCTTAATAAAGACAGTGACCTTCCTAAAGATGCCGCTATAATCGCTGTATCTGATGCTATTGTCAGCTTTTTATCCGGTTTTATTATTTTTTCAACTTTAGGTTATATGGCTTATACAAACGGCGCTCAATTTGATGTTCCTAGTGGAGTCAGCTTAGCGTTTGTTTTATATCCAACTGTATTGTCCACATTGCCTGGCGGTCCTATCATTCAGACAATTATGTCTGTAGTATTTTATTTAGCATTGTTTACTTTAGCAATTGATTCTGCTTTTTCTATTGTAGAAGCTGTTATCACAGCTGTATCTGATAAATTCAGACTAAATAAGAAAAAAACTACAATCGGTGTGTGTCTTGTAGCTGGAACTATATCCTTAATATTTGCAACAAAAGCAGGATTACATTGGCTAAATATTGTCGATGCCTGGGCTAATAGTATTGATCTTATTGGAGTTGGTATAATAGAATGTATATCAATTGGTTGGTTCTTTGGTGTAAAAAAAATACGTAAAGAATTTAATTCAACATCTAAATGGAAAATTGGTTCCTGGTATGATATTATGGTTAAATTTGTATGTCCAATACTTTTTATCATTGTGCTAATAATGTTCCTTATAAATACAATTCAACATGGATATGAAAATTATCCTTCCCTTGCTTTATTCCTTGGCGGTTGGATAATTAGTGTATTTGTATTTGGATATGGTTTTGTTATTCAGTTTATATCTAAAAAGAATAAAAAAATTGCTGAATATGAAAAAGATCTTCCAACATGGGATGAAATGGAATAATTAAAAATCAAAATAAAAATAACCTGGTTCTTATATTCAATGGGACCAGGTTTTTTTAATGTAATTAAAACTATACTATTACTATATTAATCTGAATCATGCCATATACAAAAGATACATGATAAAAACATAATGAACATATTTTTTATTATAATATTTGCAGAACATACAACCATTAAGCTACCGTATTAATCAGGGGGGCGCCTGCGCGCTGCCATATTGTAAATATGGCAGCTATATGCAAAATAATTTTATATATAATGATACTGTCCTTAAAACAATACTTGGTTTATATTCCCACTTTTTTCGCTTTATAAGCCATTATTTTGCATCCCAGCGCATCTAAAAAGATGCGCTTCGCAGGCGCCCCCCGCCCTGCCGTGGTTTTTAATTATATCTTTATTTTGTTTATATTATTTAAACTATATTTCATAATCTTAAAAAACACCATAAATCGCATCTATTTATAATATATGTGTTTTACGCTTAGTATACATAATTCCAATGCATCTACCTATAAGATCTTCTTTCAGGATTCACCAGAAATCATTTTTCTTGACATTATCTGCCTCACAATCTCAAAATGGACGACCATTATTTTAATTAAGCCTTTTATTTATTAACTTAGAGCAACTCGATTTCTGAAGCAAATGCTTCTTGCCAACAGAATTACTGATTATGTCCATAAAAATAAAAAGGCGATTAGTTAAGGATTACTCATCCTTATTAATCACCTTTTTTAATGACTTTTTTTATAAATATAACGAATTATTCTTCTGGCTGTTCAACTTCAATTTCAATAGGTTCTGAATTATGATGATGGTTACAATGACCTTCTTCACAATCGCAATCACAATCAACAACATCAAAAGAAATTTCTTCATTACAATTTGGACAATGTATAGGGCCGGAAAGAAGAGTATCTTCATCAAGACATATTTTATTTCCGCATTTATTGCAGGTTACTTCATAAAAATATTCTTCATCTTCATCCTCGTCATCATCTTCATCTTCATAAAAATCCTGTTCAAGAGCATCAAGATCTTCGTCAACAGCATCAATTTGATCAGAAAGTTCTGCATAACCGTCTTCGAGATCAGATATAGACAAAGCAATATCATCCAATACATCGATTATAGCTTTTATAATCCTGTTTTGATCGGTTGAATCATCAAATTTCATACCATCAGCAAGACCTTTAAGATATGCTACTTTTTCTGTGACAGTCATAACTGCCCCTCCTTTTGCCTTTGTTTTTAATAAGGCATATTATTAAAATATTTTAAAAACAAATTTAATTATATTACTTATGCACGTTCCATATATTCACCTGTACGGGTATCAATACGGATCATTTCGCCTTCTTCAATAAAGAGAGGAACTTTAATTTCAGCGCCTGTCTCTACTGTAGCAGGTTTTGTTACATTTGTAGCTGTATCGCCTTTAAAACCAGGATCTGTAGCAGTAACCTGTAATTCTACAAAGTTTGGAGGAGCCACGCCAAAAATATTGCCTTTAAAGGACATTACAGTACATTCCATGTTTTCCTTAACAAATTTAAAGTTATCATCTAAAACTGATTTACTGATAGGAATCTGTTCATAGCTTTCCATATCCATAAAATAATAAAGCTCGCCGTCATTATAAAGATATTGCATTGGTTTACGTTCAACGTATGCGGTAGGATACTTATCATTTGGATTAAATGTACGTTCAACAACAGAACCAGCAATAACATTTCTTATTTTTGTACGAACAAAGGCCGCGCCTTTACCTGGTTTTACATGCTGGAATTCAATAATCTGATAGACGTTGCCATCCATTTCAAATGTAACGCCATTTCTAAAATCACCTGCAGAAATCATTGGTAATAAAACCCCCAATAAATTTTAACTAACCAAATATTATTATAAATTCAGTTTAGTAATTAATATCGTTAATATTCTATAATATATCGGTTTATTTTTCAACCCCTATTTATAAATACATTTCCTATTTTATGTTAATTTTATTAAACTTTTTTCCGATTTAGTAAGATTTCTGATACCGTCTTTACATATAAGGGCCATATCTTCAATTCTAACGCCAAATTTTCCTTCAAGATATATCCCCGGCTCGACCGTTACTATTACTCCAGGTTGTAAAATATCCTTACTAAATGGCGATAAATTTGGATTTTCATGAATTTCCAAACCTACGCTATGGCCTGTTCCATGTCCGAATTTCTCTCCATACCCAGCATTTTTTATTATATCCCTTGCCGCCGCATCTGCTGCACTGCATTTTATACCTGAATTTAATTTTGCAAGCGCTGTTCTTTGAGCTAACAATACCGTATCATATACATACATCTGTTCAACTGATATATCACCTATAGCTATAGTTCTCGTCATATCCGAACAATAACCATCCACTTTAGCGCCAAAATCCATTGTTATAAAATCACCTTTTTGTATAAGCCTGTCTCCTGGTACGCCGTGCGGCTTAGAACTATTTTCACCTGATACGACTATTGTATCAAAAGCGACTCCATCAGCACCATTAGCTCTCATAAAAAATTCCAATTCAAGAGCAATTTTCTTTTCACTTTTCCCTATTTTTATAAATTCCAGTATATGTTCAAATGCTTTATCAGTTATAGCTTGTGCAGCTATAATTTTATTTATCTCATATTCTGTTTTTATCATACGCATTGAACTGATTTTATCATCCAATATCCCATCAGCTAAAATTTCAGTATCCTGGAGTAATTTTGACCATTTTTCAGCTGAACGTACCGTCATATGGTCAGCTTCAATCTGCACCGATTTAATATTATGCTTTTCTATAAGCTTATTTATATCATCAGCAATTGCTCTGCTATGTTCCAAAACTGTACAGGAATCAATTTTAGACTTTGCCGCTTCAATATACCGTGAATCCGTTAAAAAATATCCACCCTGTTTTGTTATAAAGACAGCTCCTGATGAAGAATTAAATCCAGTAAAATATCTGCGGTTATATTCCGACATTATTAACGCCGAACTGTCTTCTTGCAAATAATCTGCAATTTTTTCTATTCTATTTATATAATCATTCATTATTATCACCAATTTCTAAAGCAAGACATTTTTTCACAGCATCAACTGCTAAAAAGTAACTTTGCTTGCCAAATCCTACTATTGAGCCTTTACATACGGCTGAAATTACAGATTTATGCCTAAATTCCTCCCGTGTATATATATTGGACATATGAACCTCAATAAACGGGGTTCTTACCGAAGATATAGCGTCTCTTATAGCATAACTGTAATGGGTATACGCTCCGGCATTAATAATAGCAGCTAGATATTTCCCATTTGTAGCATGTATTGCGCTTATTATATCCCCTTCAGTATTTGATTGATAAAAATCAGTATCTATTCCAATAGATAAAGCATATTCTTTTATTTCATTATTAATGCTTTCTAATGTATAATTGCCATAAATTTGTGGCTCACGTAAACCTAACATATTAAGGTTAGGTCCGTTTATTATTAAAACTTTATTATTTATTTGCAATTGTATCACCGCTTATCTGCATATAATATTGTTTCATTGCAAGAGCATCCTGTGATTGAGTACCGGCTGATTCACATATAAATGTAGGATAAGCTCCTCTTGCAAATGTTTCATCTAAAACCGGCTTTATATCCGGGCCATATATTTCATCTTCAAATGTAAGGTGTTTTACTTCTCCGCCCTTACTGTATTCTATCTTAGAAAAATGCGAGTGTATTTTTAGCATACGTTCATGGCCTAATGCGTTTTCTATTTCATCAAACACAGCCTTTATCTGTTCTCTTGTCGAACATTCTCCATGCGTCCTTGCATTGAGATGGCCAAAATCTATACATGGCAAAAATCTATCATCCATTGAGCAAAACCGTAATACTTCTTGTAAATTCCCCAATTGATTTACTTTTCCCATTGTTTCAAAACATATAGTAATATGTCCTAAATGCTGTTCATCCAGTTCTTTTATAAGTAATTCAATTGTATTGCAAGCAAGATTTGTCGCTTCTTCCCTTGTCATTTTAGCAAGGCCTCCCGGATGCACTACAACTCTGTTTCCACCCATCCAATCGACTGCTCTTGCTGAATCTATTACATATTTTATTGAATTAAGGCGTTTTTGTTCGTCAACTGACGCTAAAGAAGTATAATATGGCGCATGCAAAGATATCTTTATACCATATTTTTTTGCTTCCTCGCCTAATTGCTCAGCCGTCGCCTGCCCTATGTTGACTCCTCGGCCGCATTGGTATTCATATGCGTCTAAACCCTTATCATACAAAAATTTCATTGCTTGTATTGTTCTTTTATATCCTGCGTCATAAAATTCTTCAGAATTTCCTGCCGGTCCAAATATAGGCTTCATATACTTCCCCCATGCTTTTTAAAATATGCTTTTCTTATAGGTTTTTCCATAGCGCGTTTAAACTGAAAAAATTTTGATTCTTTTATTTCCGGTATTTGTAATAATATAGTTTTCATGCCTGCTAAATTTCCAGCTAATATATCAGTATATACCTGATCGCCTGCAAGCGCTGCCTGTTTTATATTAATACCCATAGCCGCCGCAGCTTTTTTTGCTTTAAACGGTAATGGTTTTAATCCGTCTGCTGCAAATTTTAACCCTAACATATCTGCAAACGGTTTTACTCTTTGCGGATTATTATTGGATAATATCATCAGTTTAATTCCATTATTCTGCATAATATCAATCCATTCCCGTACGCCGTTATATGGAACCTGCCTGCCATGTTCTGCTAGGGTACTATCCACATCCAGTAATATACCTTTTATATCCATATTTTTTAATATATCCAATGATAAGTCTGTTATTTTATTTATAATAAGATCCGGTAAAAAAATAGGCAATATTACCCCTACCTTTCATAACCGGATAATTAAAAAATATTCCGGCTTATTTTGAGGAATGCTGGGATAAAAGTTTTTGCTTCATATCCCAAAGAGGCTGAGATAAATCCACATAATATTCATGAGGATTTTCAAACCTTGTAACTTCATCCCAAAGAGTATCCACCTGTTTAAGACAATATTCTCTTATTACATGCAAATTAGGTGTTTCATAGCAAACATTACCTTTATTAAATATTTGTACTTGTAAAGGATGAGCTATAAAATTCGTAACTAATTTACGTTTCCATGTATATTTAGAATCGAATATTTCATAAGGCTTGCTATCGTCTATAACTTCTTCAGCTAATGTAATGACATCAGCGATAGCTTTACCGGTTTCACGGTCAAATAATCTCCACGGTTTTTTATAACCCGGATTTGTGATTTTAGTAACATTTTCACTTAGTTTTATTTTAGGTATAAGTTTACCATCCTTTTCAATTGCCGCAAGTTTATATACCATACCTAAAACAGGAGCTGATGATGCTGTTATAAGCCGTTCACCCACTCCAAATGTATCTATTTTAGCTCCCTGTATCAGCATATCACGGATAATAAATTCATCCAAAGAATTGGAAGCTACTATTCTGCAATCAGGGAATCCCGCTTCATCTAACATTTTACGCGCCTTTTTTGATAAATATGTTATATCGCCGCTGTCTATACGAATTCCAGACGGACGGTAACCCCGTGGCAATACTTCTTCATTAAATGCTTTTATAGCATTTGGAATACCTTGTTTTAATGTATTATAAGTATCAACCAATAATGTACAATCCTGCGGATATTGCCTAGCATAAGCCTTAAACGCTGCTAGTTCATCATCAAACATTTGTATCCAGCTATGAGCCATTGTACCTAAAGCAGGTATTTCATAATCCCTGTCGCTTATTGTACACGCTGTGCCAATACATCCCGCAATATACGCTGCTCTTGCTCCATATACAGCTCCGTCAAACCCCTGAGCACGCCTTGAACCAAATTCCATAACAGCCCTGCCTTGAGCCGCTCTGCATATCCTATTGGTTTTAGTCGCTATGAGACTTTGATGATTCAGGCATATTAACGCCATAGTTTCAATAAACTGCGCCTCTATTACCGGGCCGCGCACAGTTAAAATAGGCTCATATGGAAAAATAGGCGTACCTTCCGGAATCGCCCATACATCACATGTAAACTTAAAATTCTTTAAATATTGTAAAAATTCTTCTTCAAATATACCCTTTGAACGAAGATAATCTATATCTTCATTTGTAAAATGCAAATTTTTTAAATAATCAATTAATTGTTCGACTCCCGCCATTATTACAAAGCCGCCGTCATCCGGTACTCTGCGGAAAAATACGTCAAAATAAGCTGTTATATCTTTAAATCCATTTGCATAATAACCATTGGCCATTGTTATTTCATAAAAATCGGTCAGCATAGTTAAATTACGTTTATCAAATAAGTTCACAAGCTTATCCCCCTTTAAAGCCCACAAATCAATTTATTTTATATTATATCCGATACTACTTCAATACCATTTCCCTGCATACTTAAAAAGCTTGTCATATTCATAATATCAGCCGGATGAATATCAGAATCATACGTATCAACCATCTCAACCGGTACAATAACCCTGCATCTTTTATTACAGTTATTATACATTGCTTTTATGCCTACTGCTAATTGGTTTATACAAATATCAGTACAATCACCGACAATTATATACGTATTGATATGTTCGTTATCTGTAAGCCATTTGGCAAAATCATATTGGAATAAACCGTTTGTACAGTTTTTATTAAATAATGTATATTTAATATTATCTTTTATTTCATCAACTATTTCCGCTTCCCATGTACCGTTCATACAATGTGCCGGATAACTGTCCAATTCAGGAGCTCCTTTTGTATGGCAATCTGCAAACGCTAAAACTTCAACTGACGATTCATTACATCGTTTTGCTAATTTTACTATTGGATTTATTAACCTTTTTATTCTAGGACTATATAAAGCGCCGCCTTTTGCAAATCCATTTACCATATCAACTATTATTAAAGCTGTTGAATTAGGCTGAAGTTCAAGGAAAAACAACTCATCCAACCTCATAATTTTATTATACATATCAGATAAAGCTTTTTCTGAATCTGTTATAAACTGAGTTTTTTCCGGTAAAATCATTTTATTTTCTCCTTTTTTACCTTTAAAAATATATTAAATAATTATACCATAAACATAGGATTAATCAATTAATCAAATGTTACAATATACTTTTAATAATTAAAATTTTTCATACTATTATTATCATTGTACTGCTCATTTATATACTATTTTATTATTAATCCTATATCCCATAATAACTAATAATAAAATATAATCAATCATAAAAAAGTTATTCGGTTGCTCTACTTTAAAAGGGGGCGCCTGCGTGCCACCATATTTCATATGGTGGCTAAATGCAAAATAATTTGCTATATTTAAAACATTATTTTTTTAAACAATATCCTTTTGTCTATTCTCATCTCATCTGCTTTATCGGTTATTATTTTGCATCATAAGCGCATCATAAAGATGCGCTGCGCAGGCGCCCCCCTTATCATCACAGGTACTTTTCTGTTTTATAATTTTTTATTAAGATTGATTTTTTACATTAATATAACTATATAAAACATAATATAAAAAGCGACAGATTTATACAAAAATCTGCCGCTGCTATAATTAAATAAACACTTATTCTATCATTAATAATATTTCTGCTATTAAATCATTGCCTATTTCATCAATCATATCAAAATCCATAGCGTTTATATAATATCTTTCCAATAAATCATGAGTTTGTTTTGCCTGCGTCATCATATTTGCAGCTTCTGCCAACATTTCTCTTATTACCCTGCGATTAAACGAAATCCTTTGTTTATGCAACTTTAATCTATCCATATCGGTAAATCTTTGGATATGAATACGTCTATCCGGTATAGATACAGGAAAATGCCATCTGTTTGTTGTAATAAAGCCTATACCTTTTTCAGGTATTAATATATGTTCAATATTTTCTGGTATAAGCGGACATATACAGGTAATAATATCGTTTCCAGATGCTATTGCATATTCTCTTATTGCCTGCATTAATAAATCGGATACAGCTCCATATTCATCTTCAATCGAATATATTCTTGGACATAATTCTTCAATAGTATCAGCAAAAAACATAGGTCCGCGCGGTGTTAATGCGCTTAACATTCTCATACTTTCACTACCTGGTTTACCTGTAACATCTCCTAATTCTCTTTTGCATAACCGTGAAGCAAATCTCGCCAATTTACCTACATCAACGCATTCGAGTGCATACCGGTATGTATCTTCCTGCATATTTGCCGCAGCAGAAATATATTTTCTTGCTCTTGCATGTAAAATAGAACATTGATTTGATAAAGCTATAACTTCTGTCTTTACCTTTCTCATAGCTTCCTTATTCCAGCATTCTCCTAAAGGCACTATATTCTCACATACACCTGGGTATTTAGGTTCAAGCGCATGCGGAGAAGTTGCATCTAAAATACATATTTTATGGTGTGGTAAAACAACTCCATCTAATGAATCAGGATCTGAGGAACAATGTATATATTCTACATCACATTTTTCTGATAATATTTTTCCAGCTCTTTTCATTAAGGATGATTTACCTGTACCAGGACCGCCTTTTATTAAAAAAGCATTCCATCCATCAGCTGCATTATAAATTTTATCAAACAGGGAATAAAAACCTTTTCCTGAGTTTGAGCCTGTAAAGAACCTTACGCTTTGTATATTGTTATCCATAAATTACCTCCGTAAATCGTCTTAAAAAGCCGTTTTGATATATACTATTCAAAATACCTTTTTATGGTGCTCATTTAAAATACGGAGAATTAAATTTATAATATCAATATTGTATATATAAATATTTAATTTTCAAATGACTCAATTTCTGTGTTTTCACATATTTCTGAAATTTTATCGCGTAATTTTCTAAAATCTTCAAATGCATCCGGTTTATTACCAGGACTGCGTAATAAAGCTGCCGGATGAAATGTTCCCATCATTAATACGCCATTTTTCTCAAAAAACTGGCCATGTTCTTTTGTAACTTTAAAATCAGGTTTCATAAGTTTCATAGCAGATATTCTTCCTAAAAATACTATTATTTTCGGACGTATTAATGATACTTGGTTTCTAAGCCATTCAATACATGCTTCCTGTTCAGCTGGTAATGGATCACGGTTTTGCGGCGGACGGCATTTTACAATATTTGCAATATATATATTATCTCTTGAAAGGCCTACTCCAGCTAACATTTTATCTAATAACTGGCCAGCTCTTCCTACAAATGGTTTTCCTGTTTCATCTTCGGTTTGTCCAGGACCTTCTCCTATAAACATAACTTCTGCATTAGGATTGCCGTCCCCAAAAACAACATTTATTCTGGTCTTTGCCAGATCACATTTTTCACATTTTTTACACTCTTCTTGAAGATCATTCCAATTATTATACATTATTATTTTTCCTCCAAATATTGCCGTTAGCTATATTGATAAATATTTTTAAAATTATATCATAATATTATTTTGATGTATAATATTTATAAACAAATTATTTATTTTGTATAATCTCACAAAAATATTTCTTTTAATTGTTCAAAGTGCTATATAGGATATAATTATGGTAATTCAATTGACAAACTCCATTAAATATTATAAAATATATAAAAATACTGCTGGTTATATAGTAGTATGTGTTGATTTTGTTCACTAAGTTGGGAAG
>CALWVB010000099.1 GCA_944384895.1 uncultured Clostridia bacterium
CATTTGCCAATTGCCCAATATAGGTAAAGAAGAAAAACATTAGAAATTTTTATACTTATCCTTAATATTAAAAAATAAAAAACACGGCAATAAATTTTAGTTTATTGCCGTGTTATATTAAAAATTATTAATTATTGCCTTTTATTAAATAAAGAAAGTATTTCAAAGAAATCATCATCTCCTGAAGATGGAGGAGGTGTTGGAGGCTCGTTATTATCTTTAGAATTATTATTGTCATCATCATCTGATGATTCATCTTTATTATCAGATTCATCTGCAACTGGTGCAGAAGCAACTGTTGGAGCAGAAACAGAAGAAACTGATGAAGATGAAACAGAGGATGAAGCGGAAGATACCGCGGCTGAAATAGAATTTGGCGGATCAATAAATCCAGTAGCAATTACAGTAACAATCATTTCATCGTCTAAAGATTCATCCAATGCAACGCCAAATATAATATTAGCGTCAGGGTGCGCTGCATTAGTTATCATTGTACAGGCTTCATCAACCTCATCAAGATTAATAGTTACTGCGCCGGTTATATTTATAATAACACCTGTAGCGCCGTCTATAGTTGTTTCAAGCAATGGGCTGGAAATAGCCGCTTGAGTTGCTATAGTTGCTTTATCCTTACCAGATGCGCGTCCAATACCCATATGGGCATAACCTGCATCTTTCATAACAGTAGTAACGTCTTCAAAGTCAAGATTAATAAGTTCTGGTACAAGTATAAGTTCAGATACGCTTTGAACGCCTTGACGAAGAACATCGTCAGCTATAGCAAAAGCATTTTGAAGCGTTATACGCTGTTCAGATACATGTTTTAAACGTTCGTTAGGTATTATAATAAGCGAATCAACATGTTCACGCAAAGCCATAATACCTTGTTCAGCCTGAGACATACGTTTTTTGCCTTCAAATGCAAAAGGCTTGGTTACTATACCAACGGTTAATATACCCATTTCTTTAGCGATTTCAGCGACAATTGGAGCAGCGCCTGTACCAGTACCGCCGCCCATACCCGCGGTAATAAACGCCATTTGTGCGCCTTTAAGAGCGGAAGCTATTTCTTCACGGCTTTCTTCAGCAGCTTTTTGACCTTTTGCAGGTACGCCGCCTGCACCACGGCCACCGGTTAATTTATTGCCTATTTGTATTTTTATTGTAGCAGAAGAATTATTCAAAGCTACATTGTCGGTATTTATTGCAATAAATTCTACACAGCCAAAGCCTGAGCTTACCATACGGTTGACAGCGTTTCCACCGCCGCCGCCTACGCCGACAACTTTTATTAAAACCGGCAATTCACTTTTGTCTAATTCAAATTCAAATGGCATTTGGAAACCTCCATTCATTTTTAACAACCCGATTATATTTGTTTGTTTTGCACAATGTATAATCTTCTATAACAGATTAATAAGTAGATTATTTGATTAATATACATAAAAATAGATGCATTATTTTTAGTTATATAAAAAAAGATAAACTATAAAAATATATAATAATAATTATATATAAAAAATTGCATAATTGCATAATGTATTATTTTATAATTTAACACTTTTTTGAAAAAATTACAAGGTCATTTACAAATATTTTAAAATAAAATTAGAATTATTATTTATTAAAACACCATATATATGCAAAATTGTATAATTTATACACATTATACACACATTTATACATTTTATTCTGTTACAGCCGGTTGGCTGTCTATATTACTTTGATCATTATCAATACTTTGTTCAGCAGAAGAATTATCCTCAGGCGTTTGAGCAGCAGATTCATTATTATCCGGGACCGGATCACCAGAAACATTATTATCCGGATTTTGGCTGCTGCTATCAGAAGCAGCCTGTGATGATTGAATATTTTGTATATTACTATTTTTATATATAGATTCACCAGGATGAAGAGGTACAAAAGATACCCGTCCGTTTATAGTTACATCAATTCGTCCAGTATCATTTTCATCAAGGCGTTCTATAGCCATTTTAGCGCTTTTTAATTTTACTTCAATATCATTAGACGTACCTACATCAATACGGAAACGTTCTGAGCAATAAAAGGATATGTCAATAGTATCGCTTAAATCTATAGATGTAACATCAGTAATACCTGTTTCATACATAGCAGACATTAATTGATTTATTAAAAGTATATCGTCTTCATTATCAGTTAAAATTATATTACCTGGATCAGCGTCTAATATAGTAAGCCCGACCATAATAGGCAATCCTTCAGGTATTTGTGAAACATGTTCGAGTACTTTAGCCTGTTCGGATAAGACAGCATAGCCTATGTCAGTTTGCACGATACACATTGGCTGCGCTTCATTTATTTCTATAATTACCTGGCCCGGAAGTTTTCGTTTAAATTCACAGCTTTCTATATATGGCAAAAGCCGGGTCATTTTATCTTTATTTTTATCTATATCAGTAAGCCATAAATTATCACCTTTTTCTATACCGGATACCTCAATAATTTCTTCAGCCTGGTATACTGTAGAACCGATTACTGTAATTTCTTCTATATGAAAAAAAACTGTGATCGATAGTACTATACCAAGCAGTAGTATGCATAAAATTATTAATAGATAGGTAATACCATGGCTTTTTTGCTTTGATTTTTTTGTATTTTTTTTGGGAGATATTGAACCAGAGGGTATTTTATATTTTTGCATTGATTCATCCCTCATAAATCTTTACCTCCTTACAATTTGTAATTTATAATCTTCTTTATTTTTTTATATCTTCTTCAATATTTTTTCGCTTAATAGAGGCCCCTACGCCGGATAATAAATCTTCTAAACGTTCATAACCCCTATCAAGATATTGTAAACCAGTTATTTCCGTGGTACCCTCCGCTGCAAGCCCGGCTATAACTAAAGCTGCAGCGCCTCTTAAATCAGCCGCTTCAACAGGTACTCCCCATAATCTGCGGTTATTACCTTCAACAACAGCTACACGGCCTTCTATTTTTATATGCGCGCCCATACGCATTAATTCTGCTGCATGTTTAAACCGGTTTTCAAATATAGTTTCAATAAATATACTGGTTCCATCAGCTATAGTTGAAGCCGCCATAACAGGAGCCTGAGCATCGGTAGGAAAACCAGGATAGGGCATAGTACGTACAGTTTTAAAAGATTGCAGCCGCCTTGGAGCAATTATAGATATTTCTCTTCCTCTAATATCAATTTCACAGCCAGCGTCTTCAAATACAGGTATAACAGGGCTTAAATGTGCAGGAATAACATCCTGCAAAATAAGATGGCCTTGAGTCGCGGCGGCTGCTGCAAGAAATGTTGCGGCTGCAATTCTGTCAGGAATTACTGTATATTCAGATGGTCTTAGTTTTTGTACGCCGTTTATAAGGATAGTACCGCCGCCAGCTCCATGTATCTTTGCGCCGCATGCATTAAGAAAATCCGCAAGATCGCTTATTTCAGGTTCTCTTGCAGCGTTTAATATCATAGTATCGCCTTTAGCCGTACAAGCTGCTAATAGAATATTTTCAGTAGCGCCTACGCTTGGAAAAGATAGCGTTATTTTTGCACCGTTAAGCCTTCCATTGGATTTGCAGTGCAAAAAACCATGGTCTTCTTCAATTATAACGCCTAATTGCCGCAAAGAATCGAGATGTAGGTCGATTGGCCGAGGGCCTAATTCGCATCCGCCCGGGAAGGATATTCTAGCCTGACCATGGCGCGCAATTATCGCTCCTAAAAATACTATGGACGAGCGCATTTCCCTCATCATAGCATCTGGGATTTCAAAACCATCAGAGTTGCTTGAATCTACTGTTACTGAACTATTTACATGTTTTACTTTGCATCCAAGATTTTTTAATATTCTGACAGAGCAATCAACATCTGAAAGATGAGGACAATTATGTATAATACTTTGCCCATTAGTAAGCAGCGTTGCCGCTAATACCGGCAGTACGCTGTTTTTTGCTCCATGTATACGTATTGTTCCATTAAGGCGTTTACCGCCGTCAACTATTAGTTTTTGCATATTATATACGCACCCTTTCACATTTAAAGTAATACACTTTAAAAAATCTCCGCAAGATATACTATGCAAAATTTGTGAAAGAGGTACGCAGATTTATTAATATTTTAAAAATAGAATTGGATTTTTTACTGAAAAATGATTATTTATTAAGCACTTTCATAATTATTGCGTAAATACGTTCTCTTGAATCCAATATTGCCATATTTTTAGCATTATTACCTATTTCTATAAGTTTTTTACGGTCGGATGTTAATTCTTTTACCATTTTTATAAGATTTGCACCCGTTAAGTCGTTTTCTTCTATCATAACGGCGGCATTTTTCTTAACAAGAGCCATAGCGTTATGATATTGATGATTTTCAGCTACATTTGGGCTAGGGATAAGTATAGAAGCTTTGCCCTGAGCTTGTAATTCACTAATAGAAATAGCTCCTGCACGGCTTATAACTAAATCGGCCGCAGCAAGACATCTTGGCATATCGTCAATATAATCCCTTACCCAGATACGGGTATCCTGTCCTAATGGGATATTAAGAGCTTCAAGCTGTTTTATAAAGCTGACATAACCTGATTTGCCTGTGCCATGGATATTATAAATATTACCTTCACGGTAACTCCAGGCTAAAAGTTCAGCTACAGCCTTATTAATACGGTCAGCGCCTAAACTTCCGCCAAATGAAAGGACAAGCGGACGGGAATCAATACTTAATTCCTGCCTTGATTGCATACGGTCGGCAGATAATATTTCCCTTCTTAAAGGATTACCTGTTATTTCTATATGGCATTTTGGATCAAGATGTTTTTTTGCATCAGCTACAGCCAGCATAACGCATTTAGCATCTTTGCTGAGCATTTTTGTAGTAACGCCAGGAAATGCGTTTTGTTCATGTATAACAGTAGGTATACCCATTTTAGCGCATTTTCGGATAACAGGTCCGCTGACATAACCGCCTGTACCTATAGCTATATCAGGTTTAAAATCTTTTATGATTTTTTCTGATTGCATAGAGGATGTAAACATCCTGCGAAATGCGCCTACATTATGCTTTATATTTTCAAAATTAATTTTACGCCTGAATCCTCTTACATCAATAGGAGCAAAATTAAATCCAGCTTTTTCAACCAACCGTTTTTCCATACCCTGTTCATTGCCGACAAATAATATGCCGGCGTCAGGATGCCGGTCCCTTATATATTGAGCAATAGCCAGCGCTGGATTAATATGGCCGGCTGTACCGCCGCCAGCAAGCAAAATCTTCATACCAATTCACCCTCCGGTCTTATTTATTGTATAAAAGATATTCGCATTTTTATTATTGTTTTTGCGTATATGATTTTTTTGATATTGATAAAATAATACCCATTTGCGCTAACATCATCAGCATACTGGAACCGCCGTAACTGAAAAATGGAAGGCTTATACCGGTATTAGGGATTGTATTAGTAACAACTGCAATATTTAACAGCACCTGCATACCAAACTGAACTATAATACCAAGAGCTAATAATGAACTGAAACGGTCTTTTGCACGCATTGCTATAACAAATCCGCGCCATATTAATAATGCAAATAATATTATAATTATAGCCGCGCCCACAAAGCCTAACTCTTCGCATACAATGGAAAATACGAAGTCGTTTTGAGGTTCGGATACATACATAAATTTTTGACGGGAATTACCAATACCAGCGCCCATAAGCCCGCCGCTGGCTATTGCATAAAGCGATTGTATAGTCTGCCAGCCGTCGTCCTGCTGGTCAAGAAACGGGTCAAGCCATACAGCTATACGGTCTTGAGCATAGTCAAGCTTTCCAGAAAAAAATACTAACCATATAAGTCCTGCTACAGCTATACCGCCGGCTAAAGCAAACCATCTCCATTTTGTACCGCCGACAAACATCATTATAGCTGCAATTAGGCAGATGATAATAGTAGCCGATAAGTGAGGTTCTAAGATAATTAGTACGACTGTAGTACATAAAATTAAAACATAGGGGAGTACGCCGTAACGGAAAGTACCCATTTTATTTTTATAATATGCCATTAAATGAGCAAATGATAAAATTAAAGCAAATTTTGCTATTTCAGACGGCTGAAAGTTAAAACTGCCGATATAAATCCAACGGTGTACATCTTTAACTGCAGGCATTAATAATACAACTGCCAGAGCTGCATATGAAATAGCTAAAATAGGTATCCACATCATACGGAAAAAATCAGAACTGATAAAAGATACCGCAATCATAAGAGCAATACCAATTAAAACCCATTTTATTTGTTGGTTTACATAAAACAGACTATTATCGTATTTATAATATGCATAAGCATAACTGGCAGAAAACATCATAACTACTCCGATAGCGAGGAGTATAATAGTAATAACAAAAAATGTCCAGTCAAACGGTCCGGTTGACAGATATTTTCTGAATTTACTCTGCTTTTTTACAGGTTCTAATCTACGGGACATATTCCCGGCAGATGATGCATTATTCAAAACTATTCACCCCGCTATAAAAAAGAAGTTTGCAAATAAATTTATTTAACCTAAACAGCTTAAAATATAAGCTGCAGCGCAGCCTAGACATGTGATAAAACAAAATAGGCTTACGACTTTGACTTCACTATATCCGCTCATTTCAAAATGATGATGTAATGGAGCCATTTTAAATAATCTTTTACCATGAGTTATTTTAAAATAAACAACCTGCAACATAACTGAAGCGGTTTCCAATACATATACGATTCCTGCTGGAATAAGAAGTATAGGCTGGCCTATACCAAAAGCTAAAGCGCACACAGCGCCGCCTAAAAATAATGAACCGGTATCGCCCATAAAGACTTTTGCCGGATAAAAATTCCAGAGAAGGAAACCTAAGCAGCCGCCTGCAACAGCAGCGCCAAATATGCTCATGGATGCGTTATTATAAACTATGCCTGCTAAAAGCATAAAAGTAATAGAATAAATAAATGTAACGGATGAAGCAAGACCATCTAAACCATCGGTAAGATTGACCGCGTTATTAAAGCCTGCTACTAAAACTATTATAATAGGAATAATAAATATACCTATATCAAAACTACCGACAAATGGGATGAAAAATATAGTGTCTCCCGCCATATATAATGTTACAGCAAAAGCAGCGGCGGCTAAAAGTTGCAAAAACATTTTTTGACTGGCTTTTAAACCTTGGTTTTGCTTTTTAACTACTTTTAAATAATCATCAAGAAAGCCTATAGCTCCAGATGCTGCGCATAAAAATACACCGGCCCAAAGCCGTACGCGGGATAACACAGTTTCACCGCTGAATATTTCTTTCCATACTATAGCATAGGTAGCTACAGCGATAATTATACCTGCTAATATACCAATAATAAACATAATACCGCCCATTGTAGGCGTGCCTTGTTTACTTTTATGCCACCGCGGGCCTATTTCCAATATGGTCTGGCCATATTTCAAACGCCGTAAATAAGGTATTAAAAATTTACCGGATACAGCAGTTATTAAAAACGCTGCGATTGCGGCGATAGCTGTGGTCCATCCCATCATTATTTACTCCACCTCTCATAAACCGGAGCCAACAACTCCTCAAATTTCATCCCTCTGCTTGCCTTAAATAAGATAGTATCTCCATCTTTTACTATAACATCCAAATATCTTGAAAGTTCATCCTTTGTTTCAAAATATACCGCGTTTTTCATACCATTGGATATAGCGCCGTCAACATATAATTTAGCTAAATTGCCGCATGTTAATAATACATCTGCGCTTTGGCTTGCTAATATTCCGCATCTGAGATGGGATTCCTTTGATATAGAACCTAATTCCAGCATATCACCCAATACAGCGATACGTTTTCCATGGCATGGTATTGCGGATAAAGCTGATAATGCAGCTTTTATTGAATCAGGACTTGCATTATAACAATCTTCAATAACGGTTATGCTGCCGCATTTTACTACTTTTTGGCGCATACCGGATGGAATATAATTTGATAAAGCGTCAGCTGCAGCTTTAGGGTCTACGCCTAAGACGATGCCTACAGCAAAAGCAGCAAGCGCATTATAAACGTTATGTAACCCGATAGCCGGCAGGATAATTTCCTGGCATTTTCCATCAAATTGTATTGAAAAATGTGTTCCCATAGGCATGGCCTGAATTTGTTTTGCTTTAAAACGTGCATCAGGATTTTCTATGGAATAATATATTACATGATTATATTTATTCTTTAATGTACGAAGATATTGATCGTCGCCATTTAATATTAAAGGCGCATTTTTATCCATACCGTCTAAAATTTCGGATTTTGCCTTTAAGATACCCTCTTGTGAACCTAATGTTTCCATATGTGATACGCCGATATTAGTAATAAGCCCTATTGTAGGATGAGCAGGTTTAGCCATATTGGATATTTCGCCAAAATTACTCATACCCATTTCAAGTACTGCTGCCTCATGTTCTTTTTCCAAACGGAATATTGTAAGAGGCAAACCTATTTCATTATTTAAATTTCCTATAGTGCTGAGCGTATTATATTTTTGTGATAATACGCCGGTTACCATTTCCTTTGTAGTAGTTTTACCTACGCTGCCTGTTAAGCCTACTACAGGTATATTAAATTTATTGCGGTAATATCCCGCTAAATCCAATATCGCCTTACGTGTATCACTGCACATTATAACCGGTATATTTACATCAACCGGATTATGTGCAAGTATAGCTGCGGCGCCTAATTGCTCGGCTTTTTGTGCAAAAATATGGCCGTCCATACGGTCGCCTTTTAATGCTATAAAAAGACTGCCCGGTTTTATATCGCGCGTATCGCGGCATATTGATGTAATAATTCCATCGCAGGTATATGTACCGCCTACAGCTTTGGCGGCTTCCTGTATTGTAATATTCATATCTGCCCTCCAAACGGGTTTAATGGATATTCTTATATTTTATAATTTTTATCCATTATTGTCAAAGAATAGAACGGTTTTGAAAAAGCAACCTAAATAATATAAGGTAAATAATTGAATAAACAAATGCGGTTTATTTAATTATGATAATAACATTTTTATACATAAATAACCGCAAAAGGATTCATGTGCCCGTATAAAGCTGAGGGGGCGCCCGCTGGCGGCTTACAGCCGCTCCTGCATAAGATTTGCAAAGGGAGAAACTATTTCTTATTAGTGTTTATTTATAAAGCCGCATATGCAGTCAGCGCATATTCATGCGCTCAGCGGGCGCCCCCCTCAGCTATGGTAATCGGTAGTTTTCCTTTATATAACTATAAAATAAACTGGATTATCTTTGCTTAATTTACTTAAATATTAAGGAATATGTGATTTAGATTATTATAGTTCTACCCATTATATACCTTTAAAGCTTCAGCCACTACTTCGCGTTCATCAAAATGGATAGTTCCCGTGTCTAATATTTGATAGGTTTCATGGCCTTTACCGGCTAAAAGAATAACATCGTTTGGCTGTGCATGTTCTATTGCCCAATAAATAGCCTCTTTTCTGTTTTCTATAACAATATAAGGAGTATTATAACCTTTTGTACCTTCTAATATATCATCAATAATTTTAGATGGGTTTTCTGTACGCGGGTTATCGCTTGTTATAATAGCAAAATCAGCAGATTCCATAACAGCGTTTGCCATTAACGGACGTTTTGTACGGTCACGGTCGCCGCCGCATCCGAATAACACTATAAGACGGCCTGTTATAGTGGATTTTAAAGCTGATAAGACATTTATAAGTCCATCAGGAGTATGCGCATAGTCTATTATTACAGTAAAATCACGGCCGGTTGGCACTACCTCGACACGGCCTTTAACACCGGTAGCTGTAGATAAAGCCTCGCATGTCTTTTCAAACGGTATGCCTGCTTCAATTGCAGCAGCGGCTGATCCAATTGCATTATATGCGGAAAATTGTCCTGGAATATGCAATTTTACTCTGGATATTTCATTATTTTTACCAGTCATGATAAAACGTACCCCATCGCTTTTATAACGCAAATCCTGAGCGGTATAATCAGCGTCGTTGGATTTAATTGAATAGGTAACAATTTTACAGCTGAGACCGGATATAAGCTGTTTACTGTATGGATCATCTTTATTTATTACCGCTGTATCGCATACCTCGAACAGCTTGCGTTTTGCTGATAAATAATTCTCCATAGTACCGTGATAATCAAGATGATCCTGTGTAAGATTAGTAAATACAGCCACGTCGTAATGGCAACCGGCCATACGGCCCTGATCAAGCGCATGGGATGATACTTCCATAACGCAATGGGTACATCCGGATTTTACCATTTTATAAAACAGTTCCTGCAAATCATATGCATCCGGTGTTGTATTGTGAGCTTCGGTTATTTCATTGCCTGCAATATTTTGTATTGTACCTATAAGGCCGGTTTTATAGCCGTTTCCTTCAAGTATATGTCTTATAATATAAGTTGAGGTGGTTTTACCGTTTGTTCCAGTAATACCTATTAAATGTAATTTTTTTGAAGGATTACCGAAAAAATTTGCACAGGCAGCCGGATATATTTTGCGGGTATCAGGCACTATTATCTCGTTAGGGAGATTTACCGTATGTTGGCATAGGATAATCCTAGCGCCGTTTTTATATGCATTTTGAGCATATTGATGCCCATCAGTATTAGTTCCAATTATACATACAAATACCCAGCCTGGTTTAACTCTACGAGAATCACAAGTTATCCCTTGGATGTCTATATCGTCATAATTTGTTTTTATATTTAATCCGCAGAGCAAATCTTTAATTTTCATAGTAATCTCCTCCGGCTTATGCAGATTATAAATGAAATAAAATTTAAATAGAAATAATTAATATATTAATAATTGGAAGATATTATAATTTTTATGCCGCATCATCAGCAACATCTACTCTAAATTCAGCTTTAATAATAGTACCATATTCAACTTGCTGGCCTTCTTGTATATCCTGTCTAAAGCATACAGAGCCACTGTTTTCAAATCCTGTGCCTGATAAACGGATATTAAGTCCAGCGTTTATTAAAGCTGCGTTAGCATCGCTGACTGAAAGTCCAACAATATTCGGAACTGTAGTAGTCTGTGATGACGACGCTTCATCAGTATATAATACAACAGTACCGTTTTGCGGGATGGATTCTCCTTGTACAGGTACTTGTTTAACAACAGTTGTACCAGAACCCATAATTTTAACTTTTAATCCTTTTTCTTTTATAGCATTTTCAGCTGTAGTTACCTGTTCATTTAATACATTTGGAGTGCTTATATCCATAGAACTGATTTCTTCAGCAGTATAAACAGGTTCTATACCAAGATAAGGAAGTACTTCTTCAAGTATAGATTTTGCTACAGGAGCTGCTATTGTACCGCCGTAAATATTGGAAGCATGCGGTTCGTCAAGTATAATAAGTATAGCTATCTGCGGATCATCAGCAGGTGCAAAACCACAGAAGGAAGCGATACGTAAATCTTGAATTTGATTGCCGTTTTCATCATATACGTCCCTTTTTTCAGACGTACCAGTTTTACCTGCCACACGGTATCCGGCTATATAAGCGTTTGTCGCAGCGCCTTCAGTAACAACTGACTGCATCATTTCTGATACTTCAGCTGAGGTTGATTCGGAAATAACCTGGCGTTTTACTTTTGTTTCAGTACTGCTTACAATATTACCCTCATCATCTATCATCTGGCGGACAATATGAGGTTCTAATAAGTTTCCGCCATTAGCTATTGCACTTATAGCAGTAATCATTTGTAAAGGCGTTACACGGAAGGTTTGACCAAAGGAGTCTACTGCAAGCGATACAGGATTTTGTAATGTTTCAAGAGAATGGTATACGCTGTCTGCTTCACCTGGAAGGTCTATTCCTGTATGTTCGCGGAAACCAAACGCTCCAAAATATTCATAGAAATTTTCCGGGCCTATTCTTGCGCCTACCTGCATAAAACATGGATTACAGGATTGCTGTAAGCCCTGGCGGAATGTTATTGTACCATGGCCTCCTGCTTTATGGCATTTAATAGGATTAATATTATTGACTGGACGGTAAGAACCGGTACAAGTAAACATATCGGATTGTGTTACTACCTTTTCTTCAAGAGCCATTGATGCTGTTACAGCTTTAAATACAGAACCTGGTTCATATGTATCGGATACAACTTTATTACGCCATGATTCTTGTAAAGCTTCATTCTTTGCTTTACTATATTCTTCTTCATCGGTAATACTTGAAAGGGAATTTAAAACATTTTGATCGGTAATTTCAAATGGAGAATTGGGATTAAAATCCGATTTGGTAGCCATAGCTAGAATTTCACCGGTATTGACATCCATAATAACGCCGGCAGCTCTGTTTGTAACGTTGTTTTCTATAGCTGCAATTTCCAGATATTTTTCAAGATAATGCTGAATTACTTCATCAATTGTCAATACAAGATTTGTACCGTTTTGCGCTTCATACGTTGTTTCATATCCATACGGCATATCCTGTCCGGTAGCGCTCTTTGCCTGAACAACCCATCCTGGCACGCCTTGAAGCGTGCTGTCATAATAGGCTTCCAAACCATACAAACCATAATTATCCGTACCGGTAAACCCTAATACGCTTGATGCAAAATCTTCATATGGATAATATCTTTTTGTATCTTCTACTGAATATACGCTGGTAATATTATAATCAACTTTAAATTGTTCAACCTGGCTGTATGTATCATGGTCAACTTTTCGTTTTAATACTTCATAATATCGGTTTTTACCAGCTTTTTCATATATGCTTTCTCTATCTACATCTAATATAACAGACAGTTTATCTGCAATTAAATTGCGTTCTTCTTCACCTTCGACGCTGTTTGGATTTAGTACAATAGTCCATACATTAGCGCTTTGTGCAAGAGGTTTCATATTACGGTCATAAATAGTACCTCTTTGAGGAGTTATAACTGTTTGTCTAAGCTGCTGGTTTATAGCCTTTTGCTGATACATTTCATTATCTATAAATTGAATTCGTATAAGGCTTATAATTAATATGGCCGGAGCAACAATTATCATAATAACCATAACGAATATCATTTTATTTATTGTCTTTTTTGAATTGCCCTGAGCTTCTGGTTTATTATTTTTATTGTTAGCCATAATACCTCCCTAATGCCTTTACAAAAATGAGAGTTAAGATTTTATCTCAACTCTCAAACTGAAACATGAATCTTTTTAATACTAGCGGCTTTAATATAATTTGTCTGTTACATAATAAAGATATGTTTATAAAATAAAATTATTCCACAAAACCGCCGAATAGATTTGTAAAGAAATCTGCTATCTGTGAAAAGATACCTGCTGATTTTTCAGGTTCAACTATTTCTGCTTTATCACCATCGGTTAGAGAAAAATATTCAATCTGGTGTTTATCAAGTTTATCCATACCAAGCTCATCTGATTTTTCTTCAATAGTTTTTAAAGATGTCTTGGATTTTAATTCCATTTCAAGTATAGTATAATCAGATTGAGCTGTTGCAAGACTTTCTTTTGTAGCGCTTATTTCATCGCCAAGTTCGGTCATTTGAACCCTGCACATTAATAATGAAAAGAAAAGTGATACTACAATACCTACAACAAGTATTGCAGAGGATACACGAAGGAAGTTTTCCAAACGCCTTGCATTTTGATTAACCCTTTGCCTAGGCATTTCAATAATATTATTTTTCTTTTTAGGAATTTCTTTAGGTTGCGGTTCAAATAATGATAAATCATATGCAACGTTAACCTTACGATCAAATTCATCAAAATTTGGCATTTTAACACTTCCTTTTTCTATGCTTTAAGCTTTGAAATTAATACTAATTATTAGCTAAAGCTTTTCAATAGTACGTAATTTTGCACTGCGGCTTCTTGGATTATTATCAAGCTCATCTTGGTTTGCTATAATAGGTTTGCGGTTAATAAGTTTTCCTTTTGGTTTATTACCGCATACACATATAGGAAAATCAGGCGGACAGGTACAGCCTTTACAAAATTCAGCAAAACTTTGTTTTACTATTCTGTCTTCTAAAGAATGGAAGGTGATAATCGATAGCCTTCCGCCTGGATTAAGCAGACCGAACGCGGCGTTGATCCCCTCGGATAACCTATCCAATTCGCCGTTTACAGCAATTCTAAGCGCCTGGAAAGTACGCCTAGCCGGATGGCCTCCTTCGCGCCGCGCAGGTGCAGGTATCGCAGATTTTATTATTTCACTTAACTGCGATGTTGTTTCAATAGGGCATTGTAAACGGTATTGTTCAATAGCCCTTGCGATTTTGCCAGCATAGCGCTCCTCACCATATACGCTGATAATTCTGGCTAACTCGCTTACAGAAAGTGTATTTACAAGCTGGGCGGCAGTTGTACCGTCCTGGCTCATACGCATATCCAGGGGAGCATCATTATGAAATGAAAATCCCCGTTCGGGCGTATCAAGTTGGTGTGATGATACACCTATATCAAGCAATATCCCATCAACCTTATTAATACCATATGACTGCGCTACCTGCTGCATATCAGCAAAATTTGCTTTTACAACATTCACGCAGCCATATGGCATAAGGCGTGCGGATGTGGCGTTAATTGCATCTGGATCCTGATCTATGGCTATAAGCCGACCAGTTGTAAGACGGCTTGCTATTAATTGGGAATGTCCGCCGCCGCCTGCGGTTCCGTCTATATATATTCCGTCCGGTTTTATATTAAGGCTTTCTATAGTCTCATTTGCAAGGACGGGGAGATGTTCAAAGCTCATTTATAATTAAAGCCTTTCATTACATAAGTTATATAATTCAATGTTTTATAATATGGTTTAGAAACCTACCTCTTCCATAAGAGAGTATACGTCTTCAGAAGTAATCTGATTGAATTTTTCATTCCATTGTTCACTATCCCATATTTCCGCATGTTCTTGTACGCCTGTGATGGTAAGTTCCTTTTTTAAACCTGCATGTGCTTTTAACAATTGAGGGATTACCACGCGGCCTTGAGAATCAGGTTTTACTTCTACAGCACCGCCGCAAAAATAAAGTTTCATATTGCGGACCTTAGCGGCAGGAAACCTATCAAACTTTTGCAGGAATTTTTCCCATTCATCAAATGAATATAAAGAGAGGCAATGATCTATACCTTTAGACATAATAAACCTGTCGCCAAGATTCTCACGCAGTTTTGCAGGAATAAAGACGCGGTTTTTATCATCCATATTATGCTGGTATGTTCCGACAAGCATAATTACCTCTCCATTAAGATTATCAATTGAATAACTTTGATTAAAATTAGGAATTTGGATAATATTTAGTGGGAAATAACACCTTAACACACCATTTACTATCCACTTTGCTCCACATGAATATATTATAAGGCTGTATAAAATAAAATTCAAGCATTATATTTGAATTTTATTTGAACGAAAATCAAATAAAACACAATATAATGTGGATAAAGTATAAATTCACGGAATATATAGTTTTACATAAAAAGTGGAGCAAAATTTGCATATAATTTTGTGATATCTTACAATAATGAGGGATTTACTATTTATAATAATAAAAAAAGCCATTAAACAGCTTGGCTATTTAATGGCTTAGTAAAAATTGTTCTAAATAACACAAAGAAAAATAACAGATAAGACAAAATTGATATATTCATGGATATAATTTTATATCCATAAATAACTACAAAAAAATAAAGGTATCGTTTAACTGTAAGGGGGGCGCCCGCTTGCGGCTTTCAGCCGCTACTGCATAAATCTTGCTGAGTGGATACCATTTACTTAAAAGCAAATGCTCTATGTGTATATGCAGGGAGCGCATCTAAAGATGCGCTGAGCGGGCGCCCCCCTTCCTCAGAAACCGGTAGATGTTCTTTTGCATTTACAAAAATAATCGGAATCATTTTTTTGTTTAAGTTAAATATATAATGAATGTATAATTTAGATTAGTATCGTTTATTAACTTTTACATAATAATTATAAAATAGAATGAAAACCGATTTCTTTATCATTTTTATAATAAACTCTGGCAACTCTTCTGCTGATACCACAAGCAATTTCATAATTAATTGTATCAATTTCTGATGAAATATCATCTATTGGAATAAAGGCTCTGCCATCTTGACCAAAAACCGTAACAACATCGCCTATTTTCACATCGCCTATATTTGTAACATCCAGTATAGTTTGATCCATACAAACCCGTCCGGCTATTTTAGCACGTCTTCCATGAATGAGCATACTGCCTTTATTAGACATAAGCCGTGGATATCCATCGGCATACCCTACAGGTACAGTAGCTAATATAGTATCTCTTGAAGAAGTAAAAGTGCGTCCATAACTTGCAGTAGTGCCTGCCGGGACCTTTTTTACCATAGATACTACCGAGCGAAGGCTCATAACAGGTTTAAGATTCCAATAACCGTTTAGTTCATCTGATGGAGTTAAACCATATAGTATAATACCAGGTCGGACCATATCAAGATGCATATCCGGATAACGTATGATACCGGCTGAATTACAGCAATGGCGTATTTCGAATGTAATACCCTTGCGTTTTAATAATTGTATAGCACGCATAAACATTTCAAATTGATGCATGGTAAATTCACTGCCGCGTGTTTCATCTGATATAGCAAAATGTGTAAATATTCCTGTTGGCTTTAGATTAGGAAGAGTACAGGCTGAAAATGCTTCATTAACAAAATTATCCGACCCATATAAATCATGCAGATAAAAACCTAAACGGCTCATACCAGTATCTATTTTAACATGCACGTTTACTGTAATATTAGATGCGACTGCAGCTTCAGATAATTTTTCAGCATATTGGACGGAATATATCGTCTGGGTTATATTATGTTCATATAGGGTATATGCTTCACAGGGATTTGTATAACCTAAAATTAAAATAGGTTTGCTGATACCATTTAATCTTAATTCCAAAGCTTCTTCTAAATTTGATACAGCAAACCAATCCGCTCCTAAGCTTTCATATAATTTTGCCATCGGTACAGCGCCATGACCATAACCATCGGCTTTTACCACACACATTATTTTTACTTTATTGGGAATTTTATCCCTTATAAGTTTATAGTTATATTTAGCTGAATCCATATTAATTTCAGCCCATGTACGTTTAAGATAATCTTTCATAATGCTCATCCTGTCAATAAATTATAAATTTTAGCAGATTAGTCAAATTATACACTACTTTTTACTGCAATTCAACTAAAATTAAATTTAAGAATTATTAAGTTTAACTTTTCTTTTATAACGTTTTATGATAATATATATTTAGATATGTATTCTTTTGTAAATAAAAGAGATTTTATAAAAAAATAAAAAATATAAGGAGTATTGCAATGTCTGAAGTTATTCGGGTATTTGTCGAAAAAAAACCGGGATTTGATATTAATGCTAATCAGATTCTTGATGATTTACAGGAAAATCTGGGGCTTAAAGAAATCACAGAACTTCGTTTTGCCAATCGGTATGATGTTTCCGGATTATCAAAGGAACAATTCAATAGCGCGCTTACTACGGTATTTTCCGAACCAAACCAGGATAATGTATATATGGAAAATTGGGATATTTCGGATGATTACCGTGTATTTGCTATGGAATACCTTCCGGGACAATATGACCAGCGGGCTGATTCCGCTTCACAATGCGTTCAGCTTTTAACTCAGGGAGAACGTCCTATAGTTGTTACGGCTAAAGTTATAGCTATAAAAGGGAAAATATCTGACGCTGATTTTGAAAAAATACAGGATTACTTAATAAATCCAGTTGAATCAAGAAGAGCGTCTTTAGCCAAACCGGACAGCCTTGATATGGAAGCTCCTATTCCAGATAATGTAGCTGTAGTTGAAGGCTTTATTGATATGACAAGCGATGATATAAAACAATATTGGAAATCAATGGGCTTTGCTATGACAGCGGCTGATCTTGAATTTTGCCGGGATTATTTTAGAGATGAAGAAAAACGTAATCCTACTGTAACCGAACTGCGCGTTATTGATACATATTGGTCGGATCATTGTAGGCATACGACATTTTTGACAAGGCTTGAAAATATAGAGATTGAAAAATCTGAGATTACAAAGGCTATTGAAAAAGCTTTAGGCGAATATTTGGATGCAAGAAAAGAATATTACGAAAATAAAGATAAAGACATATCTTTAATGGATATGGCGTGTATTGGCGCAAAAGTACTGCGTAAACGCGGGAAAATACCAGATCTTGATATTTCCGAGGAAATTAACGCATGTTCTATCGAAGTACCGGTGGAAATTGACGGAAAAAAAGAAACCTGGTTGGTACAATTTAAAAATGAAACACATAACCATCCTACAGAAATTGAACCGTTCGGCGGTGCAGCTACCTGTCTTGGCGGAGCTATAAGGGATCCTCTTTCCGGCAGGGCGTATGTTTATCAGGCTATGCGTGTTACAGGCGCAGGCGATCCAAGAGTACCGTTTGAACAGACTATGGAAGGCAAGTTAAGCCAACGCAAAATAGTTACGGGAGCCGCCCAGGGTTATTCGTCGTACGGTAACCAGATAGGCCTTGCTACAGGCCAGGTTGTTGAGCTGTACGATCCGGGTTATGTTGCAAAACGATTGGAAATCGGCGCTGTTATCGGCGCGTCTCCAAAAGAAAATGTTGTAAGAGGGGTACCGGAACCAGGCGATGTTATAGTATTATTAGGTGGACGTACAGGCCGCGACGGTTGTGGAGGCGCGACAGGTTCATCCAAAGCGCATACCTTGGAATCATTAGAAACATGCGGCGCAGAGGTACAAAAAGGTAATCCTCCGACTGAAAGAAAGCTTCAGAGGTTATTTAGAATACCAGAAGTCAGCCGTATGATAAAACGCTGCAACGATTTTGGCGCAGGCGGCGTATGTGTAGCTATAGGGGAGTTAGCTGATGGGTTAAGAGTAAATCTTGACAGCGTACCGAGAAAATATGAAGGATTAGATGGTACAGAATTAGCTATATCTGAATCTCAGGAACGTATGGCTGTTGTATTGGAAGATGATGATGTAGAAAAATTCATAGATTATGCTGATTCAGAAAATTTAGAAGCAACTCCGGTTGCATTCGTAACTCCTGAAGCCCGCCTTATGATGACATGGCGCGGCGATATAATAGTTGATATAAGCCGTGATTTTCTTAATACAAACGGTGTTACACAAACAGCTAATGCAAAAATAACAGCTCCGGATGAAAAAGCTTGTTATATTAATAAAGTACCGGAAGAGCTTGAAAATATGCCGGTAGAAGATGCATTTAAAAAGAATCTTTCCAGGCTTCAGGTATGCGCTCAAAAGGGATTGGTTGAGCGTTTTGATTCGTCTATCGGTGCAGCTTCAGTATTAATGCCGTATGCAGGCAAATACCAGTTAACGCCGGAAGAAGCTATGGTAGCTAAAATTCCGGTATTAAAAGGTGAAACAGATGACGCTACTGCAATGAGCTTTGGCTTTATCACAGGAATATCCAAATGGAGCCCATTCCATGGAGCTGCATTTGCAGTTGTAGAATCGTTATCAAAGCTTGCTGCATCAGGTGCGGATGCTTTAAAAGCCCGCCTTACTTTCCAAGAATATTTTGAACGTTTGCATGATAAACCTGAAAGATGGGGTAAACCAGCCGCTGCATTATTAGGCGCGTTAACAGCGCAGCTTAATCTTGATATTCCGTCGATAGGCGGTAAGGATTCCATGTCCGGATCATTTAATGAATTGGATGTACCGCCAACATTAGTATCCTTTGCAGTTGCTGCTACAAAAGCAAGTAAAACTATCTCTGCGGCATTTAATAAAACAGAGGGAAAAGTTATATTTATTCCGGTTCCTCTTGATAATACCGGCCTTATGCCGGATTGGGCTAAATTAAAAACACTTTATAATAAATTTAATGAACTTTGCAATAAAGGCGAAATAATTTCCGCATCGGTAGTGCGGGAAGGCGGCCTTGCCGCAGCTATATTCCGTATGTGTGCAGGTAATAAAATGGGCTTTGATTTTAGCTGTGAAATGGATAATAATGAATTATTTGCTCCATATGCAGGTTGTATCATAGCACAGGTTAAAAATACCGATGCTCTCAACGGATTGGATTATAAAGAAATCGGACATGTAAATAGTTCAGGGGTTATAAATATAAACGGTAAAAAATTATCAATAGACACTTTAATTGACGCATGGATGTCTCCTTTAGAAAAGGTATTCCCAAATAAAGCAAAAGATGCTCCTGATTATAATATAAACGTACCGCTCTATAGTCAGCGTGCAAATTTAACTCCTGCTATAAAAGCAGCTCGTCCAAAGGTATTTATACCGGTATTCCCGGGAACAAACTGTGAAATAGACACAGCTCGTGCTTTTGAACGCGCTGGCGCTGATACTGATATTTTGGTTGTAAATAACCTTACATCTACAGGTATTGAACAAACTATTGAAAAAATGGTCAAACTTATAAATAATGCTCAGATTGTTATGCTGCCAGGCGGATTTTCCGGTGGTGACGAACCGGATGGCTCAGGTAAATTTATCGCCACAACCTTCCGTAATCCACGTATTATGGAAGCTGTCAATGAATTATTATATAACCGCGACGGCCTTATGTTAGGTATTTGCAACGGATTCCAGGCTCTTATAAAATTAGGTTTGGTACCATATGGACAGATTACTGAGATAAAAGACAGCGATCCTACATTGACATTTAATACATTAGGCCGCCATGTCAGCCGTATGGTTTATACAAGGGTTGCTTCATGTAAATCTCCTTGGTTAAGCCGTGTCAAGGCGGGCGATATTCATTGCGTGCCTGTATCGCATGGTGAAGGCCGGTTTATGGCTAGTGCTGAAACAGTTAATAAGCTCATTCAAAATGGACAGATCGCATTCCAATATTGCGATCCAAACGGTAATATTTCTAATGATATTTTATGGAATCCAAATGGTTCTGTATGCTCTATTGAGGGTATTACCAGTCCAGATGGCAGAATATTAGGTAAAATGGGTCATTCTGAACGCCATGGCAATGGATTATATTTTAATGTACCAGGCGAAAAAGACCAACAGATATTTAAATCAGGCGTTGAATATTTTAAATAAAATAATATATAAGAAAAGGCCGGATAGCAAATTATCCGGCCTTGTTTTTTATTAGTACGTTATCAAGAGAGACCTCCGCTTAGCGAAGGTCTCTAAAAACCATCCGCAATGCGGGTGAGGTTCAAGCTTAAGCAAAGGAACAACCTTTCTGGTATAATGGTGATTGTTCAAGCCACCAAAAAACAGAAAGGATGTTCCTTATGGCAAATAGTTTAGCACATACAAAATGGATATGCAAGTATCATATCGTGTTTTCTAAGATAATTTAAATCACTCAAAACTAAAATTATAAATAATAAATCTAGTATAAAAAACAACAGATAATGTAAAAGTACCGTTTATAGGGGCGCCTGCGCAGCGCATCCTTTGGATGCGCTTTACGCAAAATAATTTTTTTAATACTCAGTCTGAGTTAATAAAAGAAATTAGTATTATCTTAAATACTCATCATCTTTATTAGCAAATTATTTTGCATTTGGCAGCCATATGAAATATGGCTGCGCGCAGGCGCCCCCTTTTTGCGGTAACGTAACCAGAGTTCTTTTTAATATTATATGCATATTTTTATATATTATTTAATTTAAGATAATATAGCATTTACGCTGAAATATCGAAGAAAAATAATCTACAATCAGTTAAGAAAAGATAT